>JBBQQK010000008.1:0-23032 GCA_038216025.1 Patescibacteria group bacterium | reverse complement strand
AGCTTAAAAAGTTAGTTAAAGTTTACAGTGCAAAACAGAATCATATGGAAGAAAACAAGCAATTAGAGCAACCCATCAAAGTGACATTTTTAGATTGCAGAACAACCCCCGTAGGGTTACCTGTTTTAACTGCTTGACACGGGGGTTGTTTCTAAGAAATGTAATATATGTACTATAATTTCGTAATCTGGCCTTCTCTTAACTGACCTGTTTTTTCTTCTTTATCTCCCTCTGATGTATCATTGTTTGTGCCTTGAATTATTGACTCAACTTGCACGGTATCTTTGTTACCTTCTTGGCTCTTGCCTTCTTCAAAATCTTTCATTGACGGATGCGACAGGTCCCCACTGTTGTCATCGCACTCACCATCGTCCTTCTTTAATACTGCTTCATGCATTTCCAGTATGAGTATAGATACTCGGTAAGGATGAGGAATGTCCTTAAAATGAAAATTCTCCATCTCCCCTGCCGTTTGAATGTATACGTCGCCATAGTGAACTAGCGTTGGGAAGATCCCCTTAACTGAGGCTTTCACATCCTGAACTTGCCGTAAATTAAGCTCTGATATTGAACGATTGAAGAAACCATTTTGTTTAATATCAACAATCCTATGATCAGTTACTATATAAATATCAAGATAAAAGTCTATAAAACCATGAAGGAATAAAGCCAGCACAAGCAGGGTATAAGCGCTACCAACCAATATTGAGATATTGATCATTCCGCTATCAATTATTGAATAATTACTAACCAAATAAACGACGCCCACAACCAATGGCAGAGACATGGCAATAGCAATTACCCAAAACAACATATAAGTAAACCAGTGTCTTCTTAAAATAGTTAATACTTTTTCAGAAGATTTTTGAGCAGGAAATAATTTTACTTCTTGTTTCATAGTACTATGCTTGGGACAGAGGAAGGCCCAGACCATTCCCTGCTAAATATTAAAATAAAAGTGAATAGTATAACAAAAACAGAAATGGCAACATATACTAAAATTGCCGGCCTTGTTAAATCTCCTACGTATCCAAAGCGCAACAAATGATAAATACCGGCGGCGCTGTATCCAACATAAGCAATTAATAAAAGAACATAAACTATTAATAAAATAATCACTCAAGCAATCCTTTTTCTAATGATTCGGAACAGCCACAGTAACGGGGAATATTCATGCTATGTGTTCTTGCGTAATTCCTTCCGTTCCAATAACCCTTCCTAAAGTCCTTGTAATAAAATTGTAAACTTTTTTCTACACTTATGTCCATGCCTCGATCCCATATTTCGTTATGATTACGAAAAGGAGAGCACAGCATTGTGGTTGTGATGCTAGATACTTTCATTTCATTTGCAGTTCTAGCAAGAGTACCGAGAAGCAGCCAGACACATGTTTGGCACCTTCGACGTTTGTAGCGATCCTTATCAGAGATAAATTTGATTGAATTTTTATCTTGGAACGGAAGCAACAATGAGAAAAAGTCAGAAACATTGTATTCGGGAACAATCAGTTTTATATCACGCTCTTTGCATAAACACTGAACATCGGTCAGCCTTCTTTTATATTCGGACAGGCCATGCACTTCTGGGTTATAGAATAGAGCGAATACTTTATAGTTTTCTTTTTTCAACTCGGAAAATATATAACTGGCGCATGCCGCACAACAAATATGAACTAAAATTTTCTTTTCTGCTGTTGTTTCTGGAATGTTTTTGTCCATATTTATGAGGATGCCGTATGTTAAATTATAAGGCTATGCTTAAGTTTTAAGTGATCAAACGCTGCCGGCGTAATAATTCTTCCTCTTTTTGTTCTGTCGATAAAGCCTATTTGTAAAAGATAAGGCTCGATTACACACTCGATCGTATCTTTATCTTCAGAAATCGACGCCGCAATTGTATCCAATCCAACCGGTCCGCCAGAAAACTTTTGGATTATTGAAGTCAAATATTCCCTGTCGCCTTTATCGAGTCCCAACTTGTCAATCGATAGGCTAGAGAGTGCAATATCAGCAATTTTTTTGTCTATAACCCCGGTATGCTTAACCTCGGCATAATCACGTACACGCTTTAGAATTTTAATGGCAATTCTTGGAGTACGCCTGGATCTTCTTGCGATTTCGAATAAACCGTCTTCTGTGTATTTTACATTTAGAATCTTAGAAGCACGTTTCAAAATCAGAATAAGCTCCTCCTCAGTGTAAAACTCAAGCTTATGTACCAAGCCAAAGCGGTCTCTCAAGGGAGCGGAAAGAGCGCCGACCTTGGTTGTAGCTCCGACCAAAGTAAATTTGGGCAAATCTATTCGCATAGTTCTGGCAGATGGCCCTTTTCCCAGTATTAGATCTATAGCAAAATCCTCCATCGCAGGATACAAAACTTCTTCAATATTACGGTTCAATCGATGAATTTCGTCAATGAACAAAATATCGCCGTCTTGCAAATTGGTCAAGATCGAAGCCAGATCACCGGATCTTTCTATGGCAGGTCCGGAGGTTACCCTGATATTTACGCTCATTTCAGAGGCGATTATTCCTGCAAGCGTGGTTTTGCCAAGCCCTGGCGGCCCATAAAAGACGACGTGCTCTAGTGGCTCCCCCCTTCTTTTTGCCGCTTCAATACATATTTTTAAATTATCTTTTGCTTCTGCTTGCCCGATATATTCATCAAACTTCCTTGGTCTGAGTGTAACTTCAAAAGCCTCTTCTTCCAAAAAAGAACTGGAATTTAAGTCAACCTCCAAATTTTCTACATCTTCTTGCATATATATTTTACGCGCACTGACTATTAAGCACTAAAGACAAATAATCATTTATTTGTTTCCATTTTTTAAGCACCATTTGATCTTGTCTTCCGTAGTAGCCAAATCGGACGGAATTTTTTGAACAATCCTAGCCAACTCGACTCCCTTGTAACCAAGCGATTCCAACGCATCCAGTATTTCATTGCTACCCTCAACTTTACCGATAACTCCATAACCTTGCAAGCCAGCCGCTTTTCCTTTCAAATCTAAAATAACTTTTGCTGCCACTTTTTTTCCGATACCCGGAACTGATTGAAAAAATGCTATATCTTCATTAATAATAGCCTGAATTATCTTTTCGCCGCTACTGATAGTCATGATCGACATCGCCACTTTGGGACCGACGCCGTTGACCGAGATCAATTTTTCAAAAAGATCCAATTCGTCATAACTCTCAAAACCGTAAAGATCGTACGCTTCTTCTTTTATATGTTCGTGAATAAAAAGTTCAGCTTCTTTGCTTTCCAATTCCTTCTTGATGCCCACTTTATAACCGACACCGCCTGTTTCCAAAATAATGAAACCGGTTCGTTGCAGTAAAATTGTGCCTTTCAAATATGATATCATTGTCTATTACCTTTATTTTTATTGGCCAGTTTAATCGCCTCGTCCACAAACGAATCGAAGTCATTATCTGATCTGCTCGATTCATTCAATTTCTTTTTGCAATATTTATCATACTCTTTTTCTGCAAATTCTTTTGCCAAATCATGGGTAATTTTGCCCGCATTGTCTAAAATGTTGCGATCGTTGAGTGTAAGAAATCCGTTGAGCTTATCGATCCAGTCTTTCATGTACATCGGCAACCGGCGTATTGCCTGACCTTCGGCAAAAACCAAATATTGTTCAACCAAATTGTTCAGAGCGGATAGCTCTAACTCATTTAAGTAATTCTTCGCAATCAATGCTTCATCTTTTCGCGGTTTCACTCCCCGCCAATTAGTCATGCCCATGTTAGTCTTTTTGCTATCAGCTCGATTTCTTATTAGCTCTGCTGCAGTTTTGCCGATAATCGCCCAGTGCAATTTGTTCTGAATAATTTGAAAAAAATGAATACTCTGCTCAGAAGTCGGATCATAATCAACGCTTGTGGCATAAATATCGGTAATTTTTCGGTAAAATCTTTTTTCAGAAACACGAATATCCTGAATCCGATTCAAAAGTTCATCAAAATAATCAAAAGGCAGGTCAGGATTCTTGAGCCGCTCATCATCAATCACAAAACCTTTAACAATATACTCTCGCAATCGAGAGGTGGCCCACTGCCGAAAAGCGGTTGCGGTAATGCTTTTTATCCGGTATCCAACCGAAATAATCAGATCCAGATTGTAATATTCTATTTCTCTTTGCACTTCACGACTCCCTTCTTTTTGAACTGTAAAGAATTTCTTTACAGTTGAAACTTCCGGTAATTCTGCCTCAATGAAAATGTTTTTTATATGTTGCCCAATATTTTGCTTTGAGGTTTGAAAAAGCTCAGCCAGAGAAATTTGCGTCAACCAAACCGTTTCACCATCAAAACGAACATCGATTTTGGTCTGCCCGTCTTCGGTTTTGTAGATAATAATCTGTGATTTTTGTTGATCTTTTTTCATCTTGTTTGCTTACAATATTTTCCTCGAAATGATGGCGATTGCCATGTCTTTGTTGTTGAACATTTGATCCACGCTAAAATCTTTTTCAAGCGCCTGTCTGAATTCTTCAATCGTCGGTTTCCAAGAAGTGGTCATTTTAAAGGTTGTGCCTTTTTTGAATTTCCGGCCTAATAATTCGATATCTTTTTTAAGTACAAAAGAAGTTGTTAAGCAATCATCTTCGATTGCAACATTTACGACCAACCCGGCAAAATCTACATTTTCCTTGAAATCATTTTTTTGAAAACCTAGCTGAAGAAGCGGACCGAAACATACATTCTCAATACTTGGCGTAGCGTATGATTCAACTATTTCCTTATCACTTTTTTGATCTAAACGGATTGGCATGGTCACGACCATAGTCGAATCGGGAATTTCCAGTATCGGTTTTAGATAGGAGTTAATTATCTGATTAGCGAAATTACCGTATGTACCACCCAGAAAAACATAGACCTGTTTTTCATTTGGTAGAGTTTTTAGGGGAAATCTGGCCGATAATTTTTCGAAGTTAAGCAGAGTTGGGTGAATGGCGTATTTGCCTTCGCTATGCGCTCTCAGGACTGCCGAAAGTTCGATCGGCTGAATATCAACCGGATAACAGGCTTTGACCTTTTCTTCGCCGATTTTCTCGATAAATATTCTTCCCTTCAGTCCGTCGCCGCTTCCCAGATCGATAATGCTGTAGAAATTGTCTTTATTTTTTTCCAAAAGACTGGAAACCACCTCGTCAAAAAGATCGAGCTCGCTTTTTTCCATGGTTTCCATATATTTCTTGTTTTCATGGATATTTATGTAGGCTTCCACCCCCTTATAATTCAAGTACCACAGCTTGGAATTCCGCAAATCGATCAGATCACCTTCTTGCTGAAAAATTGCGTCGCGGATTTCTTTTAAATTGGCTGTTTTATTTAAAGGAAAAAGATTGGTATACAAATTTTCAGTCATCTCCGCAACTTTGTGCAATGAAAAATTTTTCAAATACTGTTTGAGCTGTGATTTACTTTCTAAAATAACTTCGAACTCCAAATCATACTTTCCATTGGCCTGCTCAAAATAAATGCAGTGCTTGTCGCTCCACAAAAAGTTGATCAAGTCACGAACGCTCGAATCATCTTTTCGACTTGTTGTATCGATAAGAACTTTAAAATATAGTCCTGAATAATTTATTCTTTCTTGCGTTCCAACAATGACATCTGCGAACTTTTCATCCAGATCGGCAATTTGCTTCTCGTCAATTCCCAGTATTTCGGAAAACTCTTTTTTGGACAGTGAGCTATCGAGGGTTAAGAGTTTGAGATAGTCGATTGAAAGCGGGTCGAGCTCAACCGGCTGTGTGGTCGAGTCCACAATGCGCATTTCGACATTTTTACCGGTTACAGGGCGATTACCGAAGCCGTAAAGAGTAGTTAGCTCCGACTGATACATTATTTCATCTTTAGGTGTTAATAAATTGCGAATTGAGGCGCTGATATCATTGATTTCCGCGTTGTCCTTCGCCCAAAGCCCAATGCCCAAGTTAAACCAGCCTTTGGCCGAAAAAATCCAGCCGACATTGGGATGGTTCTTAAAATTTTCAACCAATCGCTCCCGAGAAGCAGGTGAAGCCTTGATAAACAAACGAAAATACCGCATTCCGATTTTGGAAAGATTGATAACAGCATACTGCGGCCCAAATTTCTTGTTCATTTATCTCCTTACTCTTATTTTTCGTGGACTTCTTTAAATATTAGGAATTCCTAATAGTTGTTTTTTTTATTTTACCGTTTCGCAGACTGTTCACCTTTGCCCAGTTCACTCAAATTATTATTGTTTAGCAATGACTTAAGTTGCGAAATGGCAGCCTGATTTAATTTTTTTAATCGTTCCGGCTGACTTATTTCATTCCTAATCATTTCTGCATTATAGCTTTCCAGATTAGACAGCACAATCAGCTCCTGGATGGTTGAGTGGTCCCTGATATTACCTTTATTATTTCTGTTCTCTTTTCGCCATTGCTGTGCAGTCAATCCAAATAGAGACATATTGAGAACATCTGCTTCAGTTGCATAAGTGATATTAATTTGCTTTTCAGTCAAACCAATTGGCAAACAAAATTTAATGGCATCTGTATGGATTCGATAGTTAGTTTTAGATATCAGTCTTCTCGTATTCCACTCAAGTTTTTCTGCTTGATATTCCACACTTTTCAAGCGCTCAAACTCTTTTATAAGATAAAGCTTGAACTCTGCACTGATCCAAGTAGCAAATTCAAAAGCGATATCTTTGTGGGCAAATATTCCCCCGCCCCTCCCCTGTTTTGCAATCAAACCCAGTGCATTTGTTGCCCTTATCCACTTGCTTGGAGACAAAACAAAACTATTGCTTCCTGATTTGTTTTTAAACCCGTCGAATTCGACGGGTTTAAAATTAGGATTGTTTAGCTTCTCCCACAAACCCAAATATTCAATTGTACTTCTGTTTCTCATCCAGTTTTTAATGATGTCATCAGTTTCAGCTCGACTCTTATACCGGGCAATATCAGTCAGGGAAATAAAATCACTTCCATTTATAGTTTGAAATGCCACTTCAATATCTTTTATTTTAATAATTTCTTTTGAGACCATTTTAATCAAAGATTCTCTTTAATAAAATCAGTAACTTGCTTAAATTTTTCTTCAAACAATTCTTTACTATCCGCTTCTACATTTAAACGCAGCAGGCTTTGGGTATTCGAGGTTCGTAGATTGAACCGCCAATCGGAGTAATTAAAATCATATCCATCGATATTGTCGATTTTGGCATCGAAATATTTAGATTTAATCTTCTCAAGAATATCGGCATTATTATACTCAAAGTTGGTTTCTTCAGAAATAAAATATTTTTGGCGCAGCGGGTCGAGAATTTCTGAAAACTTTTTGCCTGATTTGGAAATGATCTCCAAAACCGCCAAAAACGGCATCAGACCGTTGTCCAGATAAAAATTATCTTTGAAATAATAGTGCCCGGAGGTTTCGCTGCCAAACTCAGCCTCTTCTTTAATCATCCGCTCTTTGATAAAGGAGTGGCCGGCTTTGTTCATGATGCTTGTTCCGCCATTTTTCTCAACAATATCGTCTATGGCGCGTACAACGCGGGTATCATGAACAATTTTCCCACCCGGATGTTTTTGTAAATAATATTCCGAAAGTAAAGCGTTTATGTAAGCCGGAGTTACAAATGTGCCATTTTCATCAAAAAAGAAACATCTATCCCCATCGCCATCCCACGCCACACCCAGATCGGGTTTCAATTCTTCGATAGCGGCAATAATTTCAGTCCGATTTGAGATTAAAAGCGGGTCGGACGGACCTTTGGGGAAGTTGCCGTCAAGGTGACCATCTACTACCTTAATAAACTCAACCGGCAAAATTGTTTTCAATCTTTCGATGGCCGGATTAGCCATACCAAAATTGGCGTTGGCAACTATTTTGAGCGGTTTGATAGCTGAAATATCGAACGGCTTCAAAACATGTTTGTAATAATCATCAGTAATCCCTTGTGTCGTAATAGTTCCTTTTGATTTTGACATTTTAAATTTGTCATTTGACATTACCAGATCTCTGATTTGGTAAATTCCACTATCACCCGAAATCGGAGCGGCTTTGGCTCGCACCAATTTCAAGCCGCCAAATTCGGCCGGATTGTGACTGGCCGTGGCCATAATTCCCCCATCAAGCCCCAGGTGAACCACGCCAAAATACATCTGATCGGTCGAAATAAGCCCCAAATCAACTACATTCACGCCAGCGTCACTTAAACTTTTGGCCAGAGCCTCCCGAAACTCCTCGCCCGATAGCCGCATATCATGTCCTATAGCCACATTTTTAGGTTTTATCAGTTCAACATAAGCCTGCCCGATTTTGTAGACCAGCTCTGCATCAATCTGATCAGGATATTTACCTCTAATGTCATATGCTTTAAAAATTGACTCATCTATTTTCATATTATTTTTTGACTTTCATTAATGCTTCAAAAGAGTCACCGGCTGCTTCTAAATATTTCGTCCAAATATGATTAGTAAAATATTTTTTCCTTGATGCAGAAGAATGAATGGGGTTGTCTCCGGTAAAAGGCGCTTTATACCAACCCAAAATAATTCTGATTAAGCTTACTCTGAAAAAATCTTCCGCTTTATTTGAGGCTACCATCGCTGAAAACAATTCTTTTTGCCATCGCGGATACCGCCACAAAAAAAGCCAAAGATGTGCCGTGTCCATCATGTAATTATCAAAGGAAAACCATTCAAAATCAGATAACAGAACTTCATTAGATTTTGTAATAATAATGTTGGCCGGAGTTAAATCTCCCATCGAAGCACAGGTATTAACACCGTCTAGATAATCGTGCTTTATGGTAATAATAAAATTT
This sequence comes from Patescibacteria group bacterium, assembly GCA_038216025.1. Classification (GTDB taxonomy): domain Bacteria; phylum Patescibacteriota; class UBA1384; order XYA2-FULL-43-10; family 1-14-0-10-43-13; genus JBBQQK01. The sequence continues at coordinate 14,212 of JBBQQK010000008.1, read as the reverse complement.
AGCTGTTTCTCAAGCGACAGATTTATACCTTTTTCTATTCCAGAAATTAACTTGTCATCCATTTCCAACACATACATTGGGAGTTCACGCTCGAGCGGCCCACCTTTTTGTATTTTTTTAAAAACTCGAATATTGTTAATAATAGGTTTCAAGATATCAACTTTTTTAGAATACCTTCTAGTGATAAGGTCATAGCCAAAAAGAGGTTTCTTTTGATTGGAATAGCTAGAAAGAGAATTTCCGGGATAGAATTTTCTAATTAACCAATAGTATTCCAGATTTTCTCCATCATTCAGTATTTGAACTCTCGCAATATCATTGCCATTTTTTGCGTTACTGCAAAAAAGCTTTTCGACTTGGTATTCCTTCTTATACCTTTGCACTCTAGCATCGGAGAGCTTAACAATTTTCAGAAAACATTGAACATTTCCAATTTTGCCCATAACGGAACAACGTAATTTGGATTGGTCAAACAAAAATAATTTCTCCGGCGAAAAGCCGCTATCTTCAAAAATACCCTTAAAACAATCTTTCCATTTAGCTGGCATTTTTTAACAGTACCTCTTTGTAAAGAGTTAGATAATCATCGGTCATTTTATTGAAATCAAATTTTTCTTCGACTGTTTTCCGACAGTTGTGCCTATCAATATCCGAAACTTTTTTTGATAATTCAACAAGCTCGTCGATTGAATCACTTTGCGCCAAATATCCATTATACCCGTCAACTATCGTATCCTCCATTGGATCGCGTCGGTACGAAAGAACGGGTGTGCCACAAGCCAAGGACTCCAAAACAGTTAAAGGAAATGGCTCAATTTGTTTTATTGGAAACAAAAAGGCCTTGGCTTCTGAATAATATTTCACTTTTTGCCTATTATCCAAAGTGCCGATATACGAAATATTTTCCCCAGTATTGGGTTCGATCATTTCTTTAAAAAACGATTGATCATCGATTGGACCAGCCAAGACCAACTTCTCTCCCGATCTTTTGGCAAATTCAATCGCGTCCAATATTCCTTTCGATTCACAAACCCTACCCATCCAAAAATAATACTCGCCCGGCTTATCATTAAAGACAAAGCTATCGAGCTTTACCCCATTAGGTATAACAGTTCTTTTTTCCGGGTGGGGCCAATTTTTGGCGAAGCTGTTCGAAACAAATACATAATTGGGGTCTTTATATTCTTTAATGAAAGTTTCAGCAGAATCAGCCATATAAAAACGGTTATAGCCATGGAATGTAAATATTGTCGGCTTTGTTATCATTTTGGTTAAAGGAAGGTAATAGTAGAAGGGGAAGACACTAAAGTGAATAATGTCAAAATCATCCTGCTTCTTGACGACTTCGACTGCTTGCTTAACTGATTGCAAAGAAAATCCTTCTCTAAAAAAAACACTGTCTTTTGAGTAAACGTCCTTTTCTTCACAGATACTAATCAAATTTGCCAAAGTCTTGCTTTCACTTCGTGCAAACAATGTAACATCCAACCCTCTTTCTACCAGCGCCTCGACAAAATTGTAGGTCCAAACTTCAGTTCCTCCTTTTGCATTTTCAACGATAGGTCTTTCTAGTGTCCCAATGATTGCTATTTTCATACTTCGTCCTTCTCAGCCATTAATCTTTCGAAACTTTCCATATATATTTTAGCCGATTCTGCCCAAATATCGTTTTTAGTAAATTCGCCGATATTATCCTGGCATTCATTGTAGAATTCGCTATCAGAAAGCAATTTTATTACTGCCTCGGATATCTGATCAGTCTTATCGGGCTCTACCACAAGCCCTAATTTACCATCTATTTGAGGCGCTTCCACGAATAAATTTGACACCACTACCGGCTTCTTAAAATACAAGGCTAAATTAAGTATTCCGCTTTGCGAAACTTGTTTATAAGGAAGGACTACGATATCACATGCTTTAAAAATAGGTTCAATTTCTTCGGAAGGCACAAAATCATATTTCAAACTGACATTATTTTCAAGTTTCAGAGTACTTACCAAGCTGTCCAGCTTATCGGTATTTTTAAAAACCCTGATTCCGGTAGAAATATTAAGGTACGCATCTTGTTCTGCTTCAAGGATTTTGGGCATAGCCTCGATTGTATTATCAAAACCCTTGTAAGGTCTGAAGATGCCAAAGTTTAGTATTATTTTCTTGTCCAATGGCAATCCCAGATGAACCCTTGCCGATTCCCGGTCGTATTTATTGAAATCAAATATGGAATAAACGCCATGTTTTGCAATCAGCAGTTTATCCTTTGGGAAATTGTAATTATCAACCAGCTTCTGAAGCTCAATATCACCGCCTACCGTGCCTCTGTCTGCCAACAAATATAAAGTTTCAAGCAATTCTTTGCCGCCGGCATACTCTTCAAAAGGCTCAACATCATGAAATGTATAAAGTATCTTTATTCCCAATTTTTTAGCAACAGTTACAAGAGATATAATAAAGTAAGCCGTCTCTCTGACTATCGTTCCGACATGGACATTTAAAATATCTATGGCGTTTTGTTTCAAAAAATTAATAACATCATTCAGACTTGCAGTGGTTTCGGCATACTTGTTATAAGAAATCAAAAAAGCAGGCACTTTTGGCAAATTGCCGGCAATAGCAGGGTCGTCCATCTTTACTTCATCCCCAGGAAGACCATACTTATAGCTGATAAACTCCAGCTCGACAGAGCCCGTAAGCCTACTGGATAGTTCGGCAATATAATGGCCTATTCCGCCTTTATACATCGCAAGCATCGCTACTTTTGGTTTGTTCATATTCACCTCTCAGATTATGGTAGTTCTCTACCTTTTTCTACTAATTCCCTATAATCAAAATTTCCTTCGATTAAATCTTCAATTGTAAGTTCAATTTCGGGATGACGCGAAAGCCATGACTTAATATCATCTCTGTTTGTTTCAACAACTTCTTTTAACTTTTCGCCCCTTACAGCTAGAGCCAATGGGCCCCAATAACCCCAATTGTTCATCGCTTCTTGCCATTTAGGCTCATCCCTTAATTCGTTTTTAAAGCTATCGCTTTTTAGCTTCACTCTCTCCAAAAAACGATCATATCTACCCAACCTCAATACGTAATTATGTTCGATTTCTTTTGCTGAAAGACCCTTTTCAATATCTTTTTGTTTCATGAGTTCGGCATGTTCTTTGGCTCTTTGCGATAGACCGACTTCCGCTGAAACCGGCTGAGATTTTAAACCATACCTATCCATGGTCTGAGTAATACGATCGAGATGAAACCCTGTACTAACGGTAATGAAATCGTCAGTTGGTAAACCTTTTTGCTCAATAGAATTAATGGCCAGACCAACGTTGTCAACAGTTTTTATCGATCCCGGCGCATCTTCTAGAACTATTGCGCTCTCCGGCACACTAAACCTTTGCTCCAAAAATGTTTTCATTATTTCAGCATTAGAGGGAAGACTTTCATTATTTTTAGATGTTGATTTGCCGCCGGTTAAGATAATAACTGGGGCCAACCCGTCTTTCCAAAGCTGGTAGGCAGCGACTGCCCTGGCCTTGGACTCCCAAGACAAATTCCAACCATCTTTCTTGCACCCATGACCAAAAACCATAATTCCGTTGTAAGGGTATTCATTCAGTTTCTCACCTTGCTCTGTCTTCTCGATCACTTCCGGCATTTCCTCTGATTCTCCAGAATTGAATTCAACACCACCATGTTCTCTTCCCTCCATAATTCACTCCTATGGTATATAATCAATTTTTCTTTTAAGTTCCTCTTTTTCCCTAATCAAATCTTCCTTATCAAAACCTTTAGGCAACTGCTTCGTTTTAAGTTTAGTGCCAACTTTCGAAGCATTTTCGTAATATTTCATTACTCGATCGCGAATTTTAATCCAGTCGAATCTCTCTTCGACTATCTTGCGAGCATTTCTGCCCATATCATTTCTTAATTTTTCACTAGTTAGAATTTTATTTACAGCTTCTGCTAGTACTTTTCCACTCTTGGCTCTAACTAAGAGACCGGTTTTGGAATTTTTTACAGCAAGAGGAATACCGCCTTTGTTGGTGGCAACAACTGGAGTTTCGCAAGCCATCGCTTCTAGGATAACAATCCCGAGCCCTTCATCGCATATGGAGGGGACAACAACGCAGTCTGCACGTTTATAGAATTCTCTCAGCTCGTCAACATAATCTTTGCCAAAATATCCCAGAAAGTGAACGTTTTTGAGGCTCTTTTCTTTAGCAAATTTTTCTAGTTTAGGTTTCTCAACGCCACCGCCAATGATAAAAATTTCACCTTTAATCTGAGGGGCAGCTTTAAGCAAATAAATAACGCCTTTTTCCCAAGTTAGCCTGCCAACAAATATAACGACTTTCTTATCTTTTAGGTTATATTTATCTTCAATAATCTTGATCTCGGAGTCCCTTGTGAATGCCTGGAGGTCTACTCCACAAGGTAAAATTCTCGTTTTTCGCTCAATCTTCTTGCCAAAAACTTTAAGAAGCCATTTATTTGTATAATTACTGTTGCTAAGTAGATACTCAGACCTTTGAAGAGCTTGGTTTGTTAAAGTAAAAAATCTTCTATCTATCGTGGCTTGGAAAATATCGGTTCCATGTATAGAGACCACATAAGGAATACCGTACATTGATTTGATATAACTGGCGATCCAAGCTAAGAATGAGGCATGATTGACGTTTATAACATCGGGTTTAAAATCTTCAACCACATCAATTATCTGATTAAAAAAAGACTGGTAAACATCAGTAAATTTTTTAGCAGACATATTTTTATATTGAGCGGCTCGTTTGTATTCGGGATGACTTTCAAAAACAGCGTTAATTTTAGGTTTGAGAGTGTACAGCTTTACTCCATCAACGGGCCTCGTGTCAGGAGCTGCGATAGCAACTTCAACATTTGGTAAGAGTGCCAATTTCTCGCACAATTTTCTAGTATAGTTTCCGCTGCCGCCTCCAAAAAGAGGAAATTTCATTAAAAAAAGAATTCTTAGCGGTTTCTCCATCTTTATCCTTTCTTACTATGCCGAAGATACTCGGCGGCATCCTCAGGGGACATTACATCTATTACTATATCGCTTCCTAATTCAAATCCACCGTACTTTGATAGACGGGGAGTTATTTCAACATGCCAGTGAAAATAATCTGCATTTTCTTCGATCGCCGGCAGAGTATGAATATACAGGTTTAGGGGCGGATTATCAAGGGTTTTGTTAAGCATTGCCAATACTTCCATCAGCGCATCAGATAGCTCCGCCATGCTTGCTTTACTGGTTAATTCGAACTGAGACTCATGCTTTTTGGGATAAATCCAAATTTCAAATGGAAAGCGGGAAGCATAAAAGGTAGTGGCTACAAATTTACTATTTTGGTATACGATACGGATTTTCTCTTTTAACTCGTGTTTTACAATGTCGCAAAAGACACATGCGCCGTTAATGCCATAATATCGGTTGGCACCGCGCTGCTCAAAACCTACGCTTGTGGCAACCACTCCCGAAGCAAAAATTTGGGCATGCGGATGTTCCAAAGATGCGCCCGCTTCAGCTCCATGATTGTAGATAGGAATAATAGAAAGAGAGTTTTGGCGTTTAGCAATCGATATATACCTATTTCTTAGCACCTCTAGGAGTTCGTTGGTCAACGGCTTAGGAAACTGAGTCAGGGGTATATCATGATTTTTAGCAACTACCACTTCATGCTTGCCAACCGATGGCCTGGCACGGTAAAAACCTTCTTCGGGGTAAAAAGACCGAGAGCTTGCTTCTGTAGGATCGCTGATAAAAGCTGGATATTTATTTTCTATTACGTAAAAGTTTTCCGAACCAGCCCCGTGTATATGAGGATTGGTCTTGTAACCTTCGGTTCCGTGACAAAAGGGGCAGGTCGATTTATCTGTAATCTTAACACTTTTAGGAATCACAAAATCGCCTGGTCTTTTGGCCCGTTCCGGAGCGATCACCACCCATTCACCGGTAATTATATTTTGACGCAATTGAGGCACATGGCTCCTTTGCCTGCAAAGCAGGAAAATTAATCAAGAAACAAGTTACAATCACCAAACAAATTCCAATTAGCATTTATAAATATTCAATTGGATATTGAAGATTGAATAATTGATTATTGTCTGTTTATTGTATCTTGGTCTATTGGTTATTTGGCAGTCCTTGAGACTGGGCATGACAAATTGCTATTGCCAGCGCGTCTGCCGCGTCATCAGGCTTTGGGCAATCTTTCAATTTGCAAACCACTCGGACCATTTCCTGCATCTGCTTTTTTTCAGCACGTCCATATCCGGTTAAGGCCTGTTTGACTTGCAAAGGAGTATATTCGAAAACAGGCATTTGGTGCTTGACGCCGCAAACAATTGCGACACCTCTTGCTTGCGCCACCGTTATTACTGTCTTGGCGTTTTTAAAGAAAAACAGTTCCTCGATAGCCATTACTTGAGGTTTAGTCTTTTCAATTATATCACACAAAGACGAGTAAATAGAGAACAACCGGTCTGGCATTAGCTCTTGAGAGCTTGTCCTTATGCAGCCGTATTTCAGTGGCGTAATGTTGGAACCGATTTTTTCAATCAAACCCCAGCCCATGATGCCTGTGCCGGGATCGATGCCTAAAATCTTCACAGATTTTAGGGAATTTTCAGTTTTACAACCTGCCTCGCCGGCAGGCGGGTTTTCTTTTTTCATTTAAGTCCAATAACAAAATAATCAAACACTAATTCAATGATAAATGAGAAATGAGAATTGGTAAATGTTTTAGAGATTCAAATTTGAATAAACAGCTGAAACATCATCAATATCTTCTATCTTTTCTATAATATTCAAAATAGATTCCGTCTTATCTTCAGTAAGGCTGACCAGATTGGCTGCGTCATAGACAAATTCGCTTGACTCAATCGCTACGCCAGCGTCTTCCAGATTTTTACGCACGGTAATCATATCTTTCATCTCAGTAGTAATAATATAGGCGCCATCTTCTTTTTCAAAATCTTCTGCTCCGCTTTCGATAACGGCCATCTCAAGCTCATCGTCCTTTACTGTATTCTTTCTTTCGTCAATTATAATTTGACCGATTTTTCGAAATTGATAAGTGACTGCCCCCGGATTGGCCAACGAGCCACCGGTTTTATTTAATATCGCCTTAATTTCACCAATCGCTCTGTTTTTGTTGTCGGTCAAACACTCTATAATAAGCGCTATGCCATTTGGAGCGTATGCTTCATACATAACCTCTTCGATCATAGCTCCGCCGCCCTCACCGGTACCTTTTTTGATGGCACGGTCAATATTGTCTTTCGGCATACTGGCTGCTTTGGCGTTTTCAATCGCGACTCGAAGCGAAGGATTGCTATTAGGATCACCGCTTTTGCCATCTCTAGCAGAAATTGTAATCATATTAGCAAGTTTGGTGAAAATCTTGCCGCGTTTAGCGTCAATCGCTGCTTTTTTTCTTTTGGTTGTAGCCCATTTACTATGTCCAGACATAATTACTCCGCTCTCCCCTGTTGTCATCCCGTACGCACCATTCGTTTCTAATAGTAACTGATACGGGATCCATAATTAGTTTATTAAATTTTCAGTTTTTCAGTTTTCAATTATTGATCAATGAAAAATGACAAATGAGAACTGGCGAGCTTACTCGCTTAGATTCTACCCCTTCGTTTTCGATTTTTCAACCCGATTGGTCATTTTATCATTTTCTGTTATGTTGAAATCAGATCAAGAAAGGGGTTTAAATGAATGAGAGAAGATATAGAGCTGATAGAGCTTGAGCTAGTTGACTACGAATCTCCCTCGATAGCGGAAGCCGGACAGAAAGTCGACGATGACTACCACGGATTTCTAGGATTCATCAAGATTTCCATCGACTACTTCTATCTTCACATCTTCTGCCAAGAGTTTAAGAAGGCAAAGAGGGAGAAAATAGCCATCCATCAGTGGAGAGGCAAGCGACTACTCCTGATAGCCCGTTTCATCATGATGCACAAGCGGGTATGCAAACTGCATTTTGGAGACAAGCTGCAATGCTACCACGAATGTGGCTGCTTCAAAGAGTACTGAGCCAAAATAAGGGAAGAGTAGTGAAATTCTCTACGATCGGTAAATATTACCGCGAACAGCAAACCAACAAGGTTTTTAGCCACCATCTCTTGCCGGAAGTTCTACTTCCGGCATTGTTATAGCAAAATACATTTCTTTTGAACGCCTCAGGTACCTGAGGCGTTCAAGTATGGATGGGTCCACCAAACCATTTTTAGGGTCAACAATATAGTGTTTTATGTAGAATGGGACTGATAAATTAGGTGTTCCAAAACCATTCTTTGCTAAATATCTTGGATTTTCAGTAAAAATCAGATTGTGAATTAAAATTCTTATCTTCCTGTCAGCACATTTCCATGTTTCAGCAGGTGTTCCAATGAGTTTTAATGCAAGATCAAGAGCCTCGTTAAAGTTAGGTTCTAAAAACCAACCTGTTACAGGCTGGTAATTTAATGTGAAATATATGTTTTATCCAAGGAAAAAGGACAAAGCAGAGGAGAAGAAACAAATTATTCGGATTTTGATTCTTCTGGCTGTTGTTTCTCTGATTGACTATGTGATCAGTAAATTTACAGGGAATCACAATCCTATAGACTTTGATCCATCTGTTTTATAGCCCCCCTTATCAGTGAACGATCAGGGTTGGTTGAGTTTAAAATATATAGTGATATCAAGTAAATTGAGATTAAATTGTTTGGTGTAAATCTAATCAAATCTCACCAAAATCTAAGCTAATATATGCCAAGATATGAGTAAAAATAAAAAAATACCATTGTTCTGGCCTAGGTAATATTAGGTAAATTGAATTAAATTTATTTTTAATATTCCGCTTTTTGTACCCCTTGTTTAAAAAATATTTTATACATGATAGACACACCAAACGATAAAAATTAGAATCCAAAAAAGGGTGACAGGGGCAGAGACCTGTCGGATGCTATCTTGGATAAAATATCTTGGCTTGAGGACTTGTTCGCCTTCTTGTCTTTATTCTGTTTTGTTGGAGGCTACTACTTATCTCTAAAACTTCGAATCAACTATAACTTTCCTCTGCTACTCCAGCCAGAGACAAAGACCATTACACCCTTGAAACGATCAGCTTTTAGTTAAACAGCTTAAAATTGATTTTTTGCCAGAAATATATTTTTATTCATACCTCAATGCATCAAGAGGATTGAGCTTAGCAGCTCGCTTGGCAGGGTAAAGGCCTGTCAATATGCCAACGAGGAGGGAGAAACCAAGGATAATTATAATGAATATGCCCGGGGCTTGAAAAATATCAACCCTTTCCCCGCCTGCTTTGACGGCTAGGAGTGAGAGGACGATGTTGAGTAAATTCCCCATAATTAGAGCGATTGCAATACCGCTAAGACCCCCAAAGAGCGAAATCATGGTTGATTCAGACAAAAAGATCAAATAAATCTCTTCGTCGGTTGCGCCAAGTGATTTCATGACACCGATATCTTTGGTTCTCTCAAGTAAGGATATTGTCAAAGTGTTGAACATTCCGATTGAGGCAACAATCAAAGCGATAGCGCCAAGCACCAGAAGAACAATCTCAACTATGCGGAAGATTTTGTTCATCTGCTCGATCTTCTCGCCAAGAGAGTTTGCTTTATATCCCATATCAACAAGTTTCGCTTTGATAGCTGCCATATTCTTTTTGTCCCCAACCTTTACTTTGATCTGGCTATATTCAGCGTCCTTCGGCATTTCAACAGAGGATAAAGGCAAAAAGGCATAGGAGGCAGCACTATCTTTGATCACCCCAGAAACAATGTATTCTCTTTCAGAAGATATCGGAGATTTGGGATCAGCCGGATTAGGAATATTGGAAACAAGCTTAATCTTTTTATTGATAAATTCGGCCGGCGCTATATTGAAAGCATCCGCAACAATAGAGGTAATCACAATATGATTCTGATCATCACCTTTGTAAATATCCCCGATCTCCATCCTTGGTCCTTCAGAGTCGACATATTCAGCAGAAACTGCATTGACCAGGACATCAGTTTTAGATTTATCAAAAGAGATTTGACCAGACATTGTCAGATTTGGATCAACTGAGCTTACGCCAGAGATATCTCTGAATTTTCGGATTGCATCATCATTCATCGGCAAGATAGAGGAGTTTCCGCTTGTCACATTAAATGATTGAAGGGCTTTAATGGAAGTAATTTCGCCGATTGTGATCTTCTGTAAACCATAACCAATAGAGAGTAGAAAGACGATCGCACCTATACCAATAGCGATACCAAAGACTGTCAGCAAAGTCCTCATCTTGTTGTGAACAAAAGTAGACATTGCGATCTGCAAAACATCAATTGGCCTCATAGTGATACCTCTCCGATTTTATCAATATCAACTTCACTCTCCCGGTGCCTGTGATTTTCAATTTTTGAGATTTCACCATCTTTTAGATAGACGACACGATGAGCATATTTTAAATGTTCTGGATTATGCGTGACCAATATTACAGTCCTTTTAGATTTTGAATTTAATTTCTCTAGCAGGTCCATTACCTTAAGTGACGACTTGGAGTCAAGATTGCCAGTTGGCTCGTCAGCGATCAGGATCCAGGGATTATTAACAAGAGCACGGGCGATGGCAACTCGTTGCTGTTGACCGCCAGAAATTTCAGTCGGAATACGGTTGCCCAAGTGACCCAAGCCAAACATTTCCAGAAGATGGGTGGCACGTTTTATTCTTCTGGCTTTTGGAACGCCAGCAAACGCTTGGGGTAAGGCAATATTCTCCAAGACATTAAATGACTTTAAGACATTAAATGACTGGAATATGATACCAATTTTCTTATTACGGAATCTTGCCAAATCCCGGCGGCTTAACTTGGAGATATCTTCACCTCGGATGATAACTTTACCCTTGTCTGGCACTTCAAGCCCACAAATACAGTTAAGGAGCGTAGATTTGCCGCAACCTGAGGGACCAAAGAAGATAACAAACTCACCGGAGTGAATTTCGAGATCAACATCCTTTAAAACCTGAACCTGGGAATCGCCCTTACCAAATGACTTGGAAGCTTTCTCTATTTTGATTAGTATATTTGACATGATGTGTTTGTCACCGAATTGTTATGTTGTTAATTGGTTATATTATTCTTACTGTTATCTTATTTAAACAGCCCAAGTCCTCTCACCCAAGAGAATCTTTGTTCGAGGATTTGAATCATATACTGAAGCAAGGATTTATCCTGATTGAGGGTTAGCACAGTGTAGTCATCAGAAAGTCCAATGTTCCTGGAAGAATCTTTCCCAACAACTCGCATATGATAGGTCGAAGAAACTTGAAGATTCGAGATAATGACTATATGGCTAGTGGTTAGGTTGGAATCTTCCAGTGTTGTGTGAGCATATGAGTCGCCTGCTGCAACACCGATCGAATACTTAATCTGGCTTGTTGATGGCTCATCTGTGGACCAAGATACAATGACCTGGGCTTTACTTTCTCCATTTGAATCAGTAACAATAGATGATTCACTTTTTAAATCCTTGATTATGGGCGCAGTACTGTCGACAATAGTTTTAAAGGTCTCTATTGTGGATTCAACAAGGTTGCCATATTTATCTCTAGACTTTACTTTTATTTGGTAGCTGGCGGCTGATTTAAGATTGGATAAGGAGACCGCATGCTCTTTGACTGAATCTGAGCGCCCTTGAGAATCTTTTAATTCATTAACTCCATAGTCGATAAAACTATCACTCTCAACATTGGTATTCCAGGTAATTGTAGCGCCCCGTGAATCGATGTCTTTAATGTTGATGCTGGCGATAGTGGGGAAGGTCTGAGTATCAAATTTGCTATCTACATTTGCGCTAATAATGAGACCATTGGAGGCCAAGCCCAAGACGCGGTAGTGGTATGTTTTGCCTTGCTCCAGGTCTTTAATTCTAACAACATGCTGAGTTGTAGTACCGCCAGATACATCTTCTATTTTGCTTCCATAATTTAAATCCAATCCGTATTCGACTATCGAAGAGGTAACTACTGAAGTCTTCCAACTAATTATTGCAGAGCTAAAGGTTATATCAGAAACTTCGACATCGGCAATACTTGGCATGGCATTGCTGCTTTCCGTTGTTACAAAATAATTTATGTCTCCACGAAAGGACTGATCATTACTATCTGTTGAAGCAACATAATAAAAATATTTTGTATTGGGCTTTAATTTTGTTAATTTGATGAAATGAGAGGTGTTCAAATTACTATCGAGTGGTGATGATAGATCAAGATTGTACTCTTTGTCGCCATACATCACCTGTGAAGTTGATGGCTTGTCGGTGGTCCATATGATCGTAACTTCTTCAGGGTCAGCACCTGGCTTTTGTGCGGTGGCACCGCTAATATTTAATTTACCTGGAGTAGCTGAAGTGGCTGTAGTAGTAAAGAAGGATTGCTCTGAAATATTCAAATTGTTTGCCCCGTCTTTTGATCTTAATCTGTAGTAGTATTTAGTTGCTGGTTCCAGACCGACCAATGTGACGTCATGATCAAGCACCAGTTCATCTTTGCCATAAATTTGGCCGAGCTGAAAAGTTTTGCCGTATTCGGCAAATGAATCTGCAGGTTCATTGGTGCTCCAAGCTATCTGGGCTGAAGTGTCGGCAACATTCAGGGTTTCCTGTCCACCAGGAATAACAGGAGCGGTTGTATCTTGCCCGGTTGCTATAAAATTGGCTGTGCTTGAATTGGGACTGTAATTTTGATGGACGTCCAAAGACTTGATTCTGTAATAGTAATGCTGGCCTTTGCTAACTTCAAAATCCGTGAAAGTCGTAGATTGGGCTATACCGATCTCGGAAAAAGTGTTGTTGTCTGTCGACCTTTCTATTACATAGCGATAAAAATCATCAGTTATGGCAATTTGATCCCAAACCAAAGTTATGGAATATCTTTCTAGAGAAGGATCGGAAGTATCATAAATTCTTACATTGCCGGGTGTTCCTGGTGGGGTGGTGTCAAACAAAGATGCGGCTGATGCGTCTGTTGTATTGCCGTATGAGTCCTTAAAGCGCACATAGACAGTCTTATTGCCGTCGCCGATTGGTAATGTCCAGTTGGCGTGGCTTGTCTGATAAGCTGCATAATTGTTGCTGGTAAAGTTATTATCATTTCTAATTTGCGTAGAGATTGCATTATCATCGATTGCACCGAGTTGCAGATCGACTACCGGGCTGTTTGTCCATGTTTCGCCGCTATTAATATCAACGCCGAATCCGTTGCCGATCGCACCTAGAACCGGATTTTTTGTATCAATAGAGAAAAGGGCGGTTTGCAATTCGCTTGTGTTCAGTGCTAATTCGTGATCGTTTGCGATAATTTTCAATTTTAAAGTATTGTCGAAAAAACTGTCAGGTATATCAATTCCTGCGCTCCAAACAGCAGAATGATGATCAAAATCGACTTGATTTACACTAACATTACCTCCCCCTGATGAAAGAGTCGCTGATTCCCAGGTTGATCCGGAATCGACTGAGTAGAAAATACTGATCTCTGCCACACCAATATAACCTAGGTTGGAATTACTATCGGTATCGCTATCTTTGATTTCATACGAAATGTTCATATTTTTTGAACCATTCAAAGGATTTGTTGCAGTGAAGTTACGTATCTCCGGCGGATTATTAATGACATAGTCAAGAGATATGTCATTTAAAATTGGTGTTGTAATTCCATTGGTCGAGGCAAAATCAATTTGTATTTCAATCCATTGGTTTACTTGCAATCCTAAAGCAAGAAGATTAACCGGAGTTGATGCTGTTGAATCGGACCACACAGACGAGCTTAGGTTTGCCATGCTATCCGCACTGCGATATTTAAAAGATATACTTGAATTTACTGGTGACGCCTTCGTCCAATCCGATTGAATCCATGCCGCTGTTTGACCCGAATCGAGTGTAAGGTTCAGACTGCCGGTTGATGAATTATAATATGAGTAATCAATACTCATATTGGTGATTTCCGAAGTAAGTGCTATGTTACTAGTTGATAGATCAGCACGCCAACGAAGGTCGTTGCTGGCAGAAGAAAAATTAATTTGCTCCCCCGAGGTAACTGGTGCCCAGCTACCTCCTCCATCACTTGATAAATAATAATTTATCGAAGTACCGGCGGGAACCGAATCATTTTTGTTCAAAATTGCGCTCGCAATCGGGCGCT
>JBBQQK010000007.1:0-23077 GCA_038216025.1 Patescibacteria group bacterium | reverse complement strand
CATTGGCGGGGTGGCTATTTTTTTGTCTTTCCTAATTGTTTCGACAATTTGCTTTATAGTGCTCAAATATAAAAGCTTTGGGTTTGCAGAGATTTTTGGAGTAGATCGTCACCTGCTCGGCATCTGGATAGGAGGATCTCTAATTGGCGTCACAATGCTTTTTGACGATATTCTGGGTCTTAAGCCATGGCAGAAGTTGAGCCTGCAAATTATGGTGTCGCTTATTGTCATAGCGAGCGGTATCGGCATAAATTCCTTGGCAAACCCTTTTGCGGGCGAGTCGATAAATCTTAATTCTATTTACGTGCCAATAATCAAATTAAACGGGGTTGTGTATCACTTCTCTCTTTTGTCTGATTTGCTGACTTTGATCTGGCTGGTAGGCATGATGAACGTCGTAAATTTTATCGATGGTGTTGACGGTCTGGCAGGAGGGATATCAACCATTGCAGCGTTTGCAATTTTTATACTTTCTTTAAATATCGGCGGCACGCAAGCCGCTACTGCGTTGATCGCCATAATATTGGCAGGTTCCACATTCGGTTTCTTGATTTGGAATTTTCCTCCGGCCAAGATTTTTATGGGCGATAGCGGCTCAATGTTCCTCGGCTTTATGCTCGGCGTCTTACCGCTTATTTCAGGAGGTAAGTTGGCGACTGCATTTTTAGCCCTCGGCTTCCCGATAATAGATAGTTTATACGTGGCGATCGCAAGATTGACTCAGGGAAAGAATCCGTTAAACACTCCGGACAAGACTCACTTGCACCACCGTTTTTTAAAGGCTGGCTTTAATCAAAGACAATCGGTAGTATTACTTTATGTTATTTCGGGAAGTTTCGCTTGGGTTGCTTTACGCTCGACAACAATGAATAAAATTTATGCCTCGATCGTCTTGATAATACTTTTATTTGTAACAATTCGCGTGCTTAATGAAATGGGCAATAAAATTTCAAGAACTAAGAGTTAAATATTAATTTTAACTTTGTGATTAATTCTCTATAATAAATTAGTTACGATTAGCGACTGACGACTAATGACTTAAGACTGGAGACTAAAATGTCAGATTTTACATTTCATGGTCAAAGAAAAGGCGAAGTAGTTGAGATGATTGTTAGAAATCATCCTTTTATCCTTCTCTGGCCTGGACTCAAGTGCGTCTTCGCAATCTCAGGCGGTGTAGCGCTGATTATTTTTTGGCCGACTATTAACGGCACTCTTTTTGGCTTGATTTGTTTCTTAGTTGCCATCCTTTTCGTTGCCAGACGAATTTATAACTATACTCAAAGTGTTTTTGTCGTGACCAACCATAGGATTATAAACGTTGAGCAGCACGGCTATCTGCATAGAAAAATATTAGAAACAGAACTTCATCAGATACAAGATATTTCGAGCCAATCCGACGGGATCTCCAGATTAATTTTCAAATATGGCAATTTAATGATTCGAACAGCAGGCGTGAGCACCGGAAGTGAAATAGTAGTTAAAGATATTCCTAACCCTTATGATGTTCAACAAAAAATTACAGCTATAAGGCATAGACAAAAATAGTCGTTAGTCTTTAGTCTGAAGTCTTTATTCTCAAGTTGTTGTTCTGGCTCAATAAACCTCCCCCAAAGACTACTAAATTACGAATAGACAGAAAGTACGAAAAGGAGACCTGTCATTGCGAGTCTTAAGCGTAGTCGAAGGGCGCGGCAATCTATCATCAAGCTAATAAGCTCAATTTAAATTATTTTACTAAAATGTCTGATTATCCAAAAATCATTTACAATAAAAAACTTTAGAATGTGCTCTGCAAATTAATCCACAGGTTGTGGATATCTCTTCATTTATCCACAGATTTTCAGAGTTATCCCCAAAAGAAGAATTTCATATAACCATTGTTGGAAGAAGGACAGCAGAAAAGATACTACAATCACTGGAGAAAGACTTGTATTGCAGCAGAAAAAAACAGGAAATCGAGCCTTTTATTCTCAATTCGAAGTGGGACTATATATTTAAAGATGAATATTATCGGATTGGCAAAGAATACACACAGGAAACCGGTACTGAGGCGCGTGAAAGTCTAATACAAATGATTGAAATGCCGAGGATAGAGAGGCCGTATCAATATCTAGTAAATACGGTTAACAAGGATCTTCCGGTGCAAATGCCACATATCACTCTAATGGCAAGAAGTACTAATACTGAAAAAATAACTCGAGGCATCGGTGTATACTCGAGATCCGAGTTCTTGAAGATGAAACCGGAAAGAATAAATTGAAGGGTGAGAAATTTACGCAACGCCCTTCAATTTATTCCAAATCATCTCAAACATTTGTTTGTACATCTCTGTGATGATGGGGTCGTCTAGAACTATGGCGCGTTCTGCTATCGGGTTCCATATTGCTGTTTTATAGCCGTAGATCATGAAAGAGCTTTGGAATTGATTTTCTTTCGGTAGAAACTTTGTAACGCGGAGTTCTTTCATGCTGGTTTCTTCGAGTTCCTTTATTTCATGGTTTTTCTCGTCAAATGGCAGCACAATCATGCGGATTGGCAATTTTTTTCTTACTCTTTTTCTGATCCACTCCCGTTCGTATTCGGTTCCTTCGAAGCGGATGAACTCGGTGGCGTTTCCAAAAAATAGTATCTCCCCTTTCGCTTCTCGCAACGACTCTTCAACGATAGTAAGAAATTGCTGGCGGCCTTGAAATAGACGGAATGCGGCCACTCTGCCTTTTTCGGCAAATTCGGCCATCAAATCGGGCAAAGATTCTTCAAGCGAAGCTTCCTGCTGTCTTATAGAGCTTTTAACATTTTCCATTAACGACAAAATACGGCTAGGCGGCTCGACTGTAAGTGATCTGCTGTATGCCTCCTTGCTTTCAGGAATCAATGTCAGGGCTTTTAACCTCTCGAGTGAGGCATAAACAGTCGGTCGCTCAACTTCTAATTCTCGGGCCAGAGAAGATATAGTGGTGATTCCTTTTTCAAGCACAGAGATATAAACTTTAATGTCAAAATCAGAGACCCCCAAGAGGTCAAGGGATTCGATTATTTGGTTGTATTTGTCGTTTGGCATGATACTCCTACAATTAATGATGGGATGCTGAAACAAGTTCAGCATGACTGCGTGGAGGTGTTGGGATGCTGAAACAAGTTCAGCATGACGGTTAAGGGAGAGTGCACACTATCTGTGTCGTCCCGAATTATTTCGGGATCCCCTCACACATATTCTCCTAATAGTTTCCGTCTTCGTTTGCTGCTATTATTTCAGGATCCCTTCGCTTGCTAATTATGTGGTTTCCAATCTCGATTACACCTATCTGTGTCATCCTGAACTTGTTTCAGGATCCCCATACTTATTCACCTAATCGTTTCCGTCTTCGATTGTTCCCATCTGTGTCATCCTGAACTTGTTTCAGGATCCCCATACTCAATGTACAAATCCTTAAATTCAGGGTTAACCGATTTAATTAAATTAATCTTCCAATCCCGATGCCAATTCTTCAACTGTTTTTCACGTCTTATTGCGTCCATCGAATTACCGCATTCTTCGAAATACACCAGCTTCTCAAGATTGTATTTATATGAAAATCCATTATTTACTTTGTTCTTATGTTCCAGTGTGCGACGATCTAAATTGTTCGTGACACCGACATAAAAAGTGGTGTTGTTTTTGTTGGTTAGGATGTAAATATAAAAAGACATTGATGTGCATATGTTGGGATGCTGAAACAAGTTCAGCATGACTGCGTGGAGGTGTTGGGATGCTGAAATAAACACAGATCCTGAAACTAGCCCAATAATACATTGTCGATTCAGCATGACGATTATAAGGACTTTGGTGTAAACAACCTTTATGTGTCATCCCGAATTTATTTCGGGATCCCATCTCTGAATAGCTAATGTGTATAAATAAAATATACAATTTTATATCTATTTATGTCAACAAATAAGCACATAGTAAAGTATAACATTTAAAAATATAATAATAAGATAATACATAATGTATTGACTACATGACAGCGCGTGCTCAATGCGGCTACACAATCAGGACATAGAAAAGGATGCTGCATACAGTTTCTTGTTCTTGGCTAGTCGGGAAAATTTTTGATAAACTGATTTTTTTGATAGATTGCTTCGCCCTTCGACTACGCTCAGGACTCGCAATGACTAGTGATTCGTATTTTTTGTCTATTCGTAATTTAGTAGTAATCAAAGTAGTTCTCGAACTCACCATGCTCGCTCGAACAATAAAACAATTAAGCAACGACTCAGGATTATCGACTTACGACTAACGATTAAAGACTAAAGACTTACTACTAGTTCACTTTGTGAACAAATCAACTCACTATCACATTATCTCTGCCTAAGAGGTCTCTAAGTTTATGCAAAACGACAGGTGACGCCTCGGTCATATTTTTAACATTTACTGTTTTGTGGGAGTTCCCTTCGGGGATTTGAAGAATAACTTTGCAAGCCCCTCTGTGGCACTCCAGAATCTCTTTTATTTCAACAAGAGTTGTCTTTCCGCATCCGGCAGGAACTTTCAATTGGATGGATTTTGGTGCCATATCGGCTGGGTTAATGGGCCCGCTACTGCCTGAACTTGATGAACTTCCGCCCGATGATCCACCAGCGGAGCTTCTCGACGAGCTCGAAGAATAACTATTCCCGTTACCGCCGCCATTTCCGTATCCCCCTTTGCTGCCCCATGTTCCCCTTTTTTTCTTGGGCACAAATTCTTCAGGCACAGTCTTATCATTAACTTCATATGCCCATTCTGCTAATATTTTAGGCGCTCCATCCTTGTAGCTCACATAACCATCGATTGACAATATATTATCGTTTTTCCATAATCCATTAGTTTTTTCTATTACTTTTGGAAAGACCAAAACTTCAACATTGGCTGCCAGATCTTCCATTTTAACGAAGAACATTTTTTGGTTTGAGCGAGTTACTATTACCTGAACACTTGTAATTATGCCTGATATGCGGACATATTCGTTTTCCTTCTCGGGTTTGATTTCATTTATTTTGATATTTCTGTGCGGTTCAATAATGTGAGCAATGCCAGAGAGAGGATGTTCTGATATGTACATACCCAAAAGCTCTCTTTCCCACGAAAGACGGGTTTTCTTGTCAGCCGGTTTTGTCTTCTCCAATACCAATTGGGCTAAATCTACGGTAGTGTCACCGAAAAGAGAGTTCTGTCCCGATGACTTATTTTTCTGAAAAGTAGAGGCATAAGACAATATTCGCTCCATGTTGAAAATAAGTTCTGCTCTTTCGCCCAAATCGTCTAAAGCGCCTGACATGGCTAGAGCCTCGAGGGACTTTTTATTAATCACTTTGCCGTGAAGTCTTGTTATGAAGTCGCGAAGGTCTTTGTAAATCCCGCCAATTTTGCGCTCCTCTACTAGATCTTGAGCAACCGCTATCCCCACTCCTTTGATGGCCGAAAGTCCAAAGCGGATATTCCCTGTCTCCTTAACAACACCAAAGTCTTCGAAAGATTCTGACACTGACGGAGGCAGTACTTTTATGCCCATGCGTTCGCATTCGGCTATCTCTTCGGCTAGTTTGTCGAGGTCGTCTTTGTTTGATGTCATCAGGGCGGCCATGAACTCCGATGGATAGTGGGCTTTCAAGTATGCTGTTTGGTAAGCGATTAGAGCATAGCAAGCGGCGTGAGATTTATTGAAAGCATATTGCGCAAAATCTTGCATCGCTTGATAGAGATCCTCGGCGATTTTTGGCTCTACCCCATTCTTCTTGCAGCCGCTTATGAACTCCTTCCCCATCTTCTCCATCAACTCTTTGATTTTCTTACCCATGGCTTTACGGAGGGCGTCTGCTTGACCACCCGTAAAGTTGGCCATATCTTTGGACATCTGCATCACTTGCTCTTGGTAAACAATAATACCATATGTGGTTTCAAGTGCGGCTTTGGCTTTTGGATGGACGTATGTGATCTCTTTACGGCCGTGTTTTCGATCGATGAATTCTTGAATCCATTGCATAGGACCAGGGCGGTAGAGGGCAACCATAGCGACAATATCTTCGAATACCGAGGGCTTTAGCTCCCGCAGGTATCTTTGCATGCCATCTGATTCCAGCTGGAAGACCCCGATCGTTTCAGCTCTGGAGAGCAAGTTGTAGGTGTCCCTATCATCGAGAGGCAATTTTGAGATAACAATTTGTTGCTCTCTTGTTTTATTGATGATGCGCAAAGCATTTTGAATAATGGAGAGATTGGAAAGTCCAAGAAAGTCCATCTTTAAAAGACCTAAGTGCTCAATTGGATTCATGGAGTACTGGGTAACAGTGGAAATATCGCCCTTTTGAGCTTCTTGGAGAGGGCAGTATTCTGTAAGAGAATCCTTGGATATAACAACCCCTGCAGCATGCATGGACGCATGCCGAACCACACCCTCAAGCTTGAGGGCTATGTTGATACACTGTTGAACGTTCATGCTGCTTTTGTAGAGTTCCTTTAATTCCGGAACGGTATCTATCGCCTCTTGCAGATGGACTCCAGCCGGAATAAGCTTGGCAATTATATCTACTTCGCCATAACTGAGGCCAAGCACGCGGCCAACATCTCTGACGGCCATGCGGGCAGCCATTGTACCAAAGGTGATGATCTGTGCTACATGATCCTTTCCATATTTCTTTGTCACGTATTCTATGACTTCACCGCGTCTTGAGTCGGCAAAGTCCATATCTATATCAGGCATTGAGATACGATCGGGATTTAAAAATCTTTCAAAAAGAAGACCATATGCAAGCGGATCAAGCTCAGTGATATCGAAGGCATAACAAACTATCGATCCTGCGCCGGATCCACGTCCGGGCCCAACGGCAATTCCTTTGTTTTTGGCCCACTTCACATAATCGGAAACAATCAAGAAGTACCCTTGGTAGCCCATCTTTTTGATAACCGAGAGTTCGTATTTCGCCCGTTCCATTATTTCCGGAGTGATTTTCAATATCTCGGCGGTTGGCTCGACGTTCCTAATTAAATCCTTCGAAGTAATAGGCTCGCTTCCGTATCTCCAGTTAATACCTAGATAAGCCTGCTCTAAAAAGTAACTTTCAAGCGTGTGGTCATCTGGCACTGGAAAATGCGGTATGATAATGCCGCCAAGTTTTAGTTTGAGGTTGCACTTCTCTGTTATTTCAAGGGTATTCGTGATTACTTCAGGATTATTCGGAAAATTTGCCGACATCTCCTCTACTGTTAGCATGGAATAATTGTCATCTCTCATTGACAGCCTGTTGGGATCATCCATGATTCTGCCTGTTTGCAGACAGATGAGTGCATCTTGGGCTATAGCATCATCAGCATTCACATAATGTATATCATTTGTTGCGATGACCTTCAGGTCAAATTCCTGAGCTAATTTGAATATCAGTTCGTTGGCTGCGTCTTGGTCAGGCACATGCGTGTGCTTTTGAACTTCAAGATAAAAGTCTTCTTTGGGAAAGATTTCAAGATATTCCCTTAAAGTCGCACGTCCCTTTTCGATGTCTTCCAGCCCTTTGCGGACTATCTCTCCTTGAATGCATGCGGAAGATGCGATGAGGCCTTTGGAATGTTTGCGCAGTACTTGCTTGTCGATTCTTGGCTTATAATAGTAGCCTTCGAGGTGGGCGATAGTCGTCAATTTCATTAAGTTTTTATAGCCATCTTCATCTTTGGCCAAAAGAACCAAGTGGTATGCGCTTGAGTCTGTTCGCGGCACCTTATCCTTCAGGGTTCGAGGTGCAACATACATCTCACAGCCTATGATTGGCTTGATTCCCTGCTTCTCGCACTCTTCGTAAAATTCGACTGCTCCATGCATTACTCCATGGTCGGTTAACGCCAAAGCAGGCATGCCTTCGGCTTTCGCCTTTGCAACCAAGTCATGTATTTTACCCATTCCATCCAGCATCGAATAGTGCGAGTGTGTATGGATATGAACAAATGGAATTTTACTTGTGTCGGTCATAAATGATTTATCGCTAATGGCTAATGGCTGATTGCGTTTAAACAATGAACTATGAGCTATGAGTAATATGCCCTTTGTCGACAAATGACATAATATCTGATATGCTTTGTCAAGCATGAACAATAATAATAAAAATCGATACGTATTTATCTTAGGAAGAGAACAGGAGCTAGCCCTCGAAGAGATCAGGGCAGTTTTGGAACGTTTTTGTTTTTCTTTTGATATTTACAAGATAACTGGTAATGCTGCGTTTGCCAAGATAGAAAATTTTTCAGATGATGACGCCAAAACCATTATAAATGTTTTAGCTGGCACGATGAAGATATTTAGGCTGAATAGAGCAAATCATCTTGACCATGCGAAGCACGTGGAGAAATCTTCGGATTATGTGATTTCTCCGACTGTTCGACAAGATTCACAGAGTCGAGATAACAGTAATATGCTGGAGCATAGTATCGTTGAACTTGTTCGTGAGCTAATGGATAACAGGGAGAATAAATTCAACTTCGGGATTTCTGATTATCAGAAACTAGGCAGATCGGTTGGACAGCAAGTAGGCAGCCTAAATAAGCTTGGCATTAGTGTTAAAATTGCCCTAAAACAGTCTGGATTAAAGCCGAGATTTGTAGAGCTTCGTGGTATCTGCGAATTATCTTCTATTCAAACTTTAAAAAATAACCTTTTGGGCAAAGGGATTGAAGTTGGTTTATTCAACGAAGGCGTTGGATATCTAGTTGCTCTTAATAATCCTGAAAAGTGGGCGAAAATAGATTATGGCAAGCCAGCGTCTGATAAGTTTTCCGGTATGTTGCCGCCAAGATTGGCCAGAACGATGGTTAATATGGCACTGGGCGAAATTCCAAAAAGTCATTGCGAGCCATTAGGTAAAACGAAAGGCGACGCAATCTCTCAGAATGTTATTGAAAACTGGAAATTGAAAACTGGAAATTGCAATGATGTTGTCATTGTCGATCCGTTCTGCGGCTCGGGCAATGTATTGCTTGAAGCGCTCCAACTCGGTCTACCTGCTGTAGGGAGCGACATCTCCGAAAAAGCAGTAAGTGATTCTAAAACCAATTTGGATTGGTTTGTCGATCAGTCGAAAGTCGAAAGTCGAAAGTTCAAAGTTTTTCAGGCCGACGCAACAAACATCAATTATATTGCTAAATTAAAAGATGCAATCGACAAGATAAATGCTTACAAACTAATTTTTGTTGCAGAGCCTTACCTTGGCAGGCCCAAGAAGTTTCAAAGCTCATACAACGCAACAGTGGCGGAGTACAAGGTCATCAAAGAGCTGTACCTTAGTTTTTTGAAGAACATTTACAAATTTGAACAAAGTGTCATCCTAAGCGAAGTCGAGGGATCTTTTAATGGCAAGATTTCTCCGACTGTTCAACAAAGTTCACAGGGTCGAAATGACAAAGAGGTGACTCTATGCCTTGTATTTCCCCTCGTTGAAACTTCAGACGGAAAGCGGTTTTCTCTCTTTCGAGAATCTGTTGACGAAATTGAAAAAATAGGTTATACTCAGATTCGTCCATCATTTATTTATGGCAGAGATTACCAAGTGGTAAAGCGCGAGATTGTTCTGCTGAGCAGAAAAAATCAACAATCAATCAAAAAACAATAATCAAATAATAGTCAATACTCAATTAACAATTGCCATTTCCGGAACTTGTTACTTGGTCTATTGGTTATTGAAACGGAGTGATAAATGGCTCATAAGAAGGCCGGTGGTAGTACAAGGTTAGGACGAGATTCACAATCGAAACGTTTAGGCGTTAAGATTTTTGGTGATCAATTTGTTACTGCAGGCGGCATCATAATAAGACAACGTGGAACAAAATTCCACCCAGGTAGAAATGTTTTGCAAGGCGGAGATGATACTTTGTTTGCAAAGATTGCCGGCATGGTTAAATTCCAAGAACGAAGAATGGTAACTTTCTCAGGCAATAAAGACAAGAGACGATTTGTTCATGTAGATCCGATTGAGGAGAAAAATGTTTAAATTACTCGAAAAATATACAAAGAATAACGCGCCAGAACTTCGAAGCGGTGATTTTATCAAAGTTCACCTTAAGGTTAAAGAAGGCACAAAAGAAAGAGTCCAGATTTTCGAAGGACTTGTTATCGCAGTTAAGCATGGTCATGGTTTAGACGGTACATTTTCAGTTAGAAAAGAATCTTTCGGTATCGGCGTAGAAAGAGTTTTTCCTTTGCATTCTCCTAGAATCGTAAAGATCGAAAGAATCAAACAATCCAAGGTAAGAAGAAGCAAATTATATTACATGAGAGATCTACGCGGTAAAAATGCCAGACTTAAGGATGTAAACAGGGATCTTAAAGTTTGGGAAGAGGGCGCTGCCGAAGCAGAGCTGAAAAAAATAGCTGAGGAAAAAGCTGCTAAGGCTGCCGCTCTTGAAGCCAAGAAAAAAGCTGAGCAAGAGGAAGAAGACAGAAAAGCTAGAGCACTTGCTGGCGACAGAATCAAAGAGTAAACAGTTCGTACGCACTATATATAAAAAGCCTCGAGTAAAATCGAGGTTTTTTTGAGATTGTTCCCCTCCAAGGGAGAAGGGGAACAAAGTGCGCAAAAAGAAAACTAAAGGGTAGAATTTCACTCTGAGGACTTGATCACGTTTTTCTTGATCTTCCGGATTGCATCCTCGTGGTAACTCTGGACAGTACGCAGAACTTTTGTTAGCGCTTCTGCGCCGCTGACAAAAGCCATGTTGGGGCATCTTCGAGCAGTAAATGCTCTCCATCCTGATGTTGGAAAATGATGCCCTTGCCCTCTTCCTGTACTATTATGTTCAAACGCCAACCGCTCTCAATTTCGGGCGGAAAGAATAGAATGAATTTGTTTGGCAAATTCATTACTAGCTCATCATTTGTTTCTTTCCATGCTTCCCTAAGAGAAGCGATGGCTTTCTGTGCAGCGGATGCTTTTCTTTCAATATCAGTGCTCAACTCACTACCTCCGTGTTTCCGTCAACATATCTATATCATATCACATTTAGAGTAAAATGTCAATAATATATCAATTTATCCGAATCCGAAACTCTAAGCTAAATTTCAGTCATGCTGAATTTATTTCAGCATCTCCTGCTCTATTCTTATAACTTTGGATCCTGAAACAAGTTCAGGATGACATTTCGGGAGGGATTTGGGTAATATTTATAGTCTTGAGTCCGAGCAATCATTATTGCATCATTCTGAGCCAGCAGGTTGGGAAAGAATCGTTCGACGAACTCAGTATGGGTTTTAGCGAAGCGGCTACCGAGGTATTGAGCCCTAGGTCCTTCACTTCGTTCAGGATGATATTGGTGGATATTCGGAATCATGGTATTTTGAATTCGTTACAAAGTTCTTATAATCGATAAATTCCTATTGCAGTAATAAATAATATTTGTCATAACTGTTGACAACTATTCGACAGACAAAAAATACTAATGTATTATAAATACATATCTAATTATATTTGTGGTATTTATGAGTCAAGATTTTATTGATAACCTAAAGATTACCGGTCTCTCTGAGAATGAATCTAAAGTGTATTTGGCATGTCTTGAATTGGGCCCCAGCGGTATATGGGAGGTATCAAAACTTTCTGACGTAAAGCGTCCGACTTGTTATGTATTGTTAGAGGACTTGACTACACGAGGAATTGCCAAAAGTCACAACGATGGCAAGAGAGTTGTATATTCTGTAATTTCTCCTAAGCAATTGGCATTGATTGAAGGGAGGAAGCATAATAAATTTCTGAACTTACTCCCTCAGTTGGAAGGCTTGGCCAGCAAAGCATCAACTAAGCCAAAAGTATCGCTCTTCGAGGGGGAAGTTGGGGTTATGCAAGTGTATAATCTGATGCTTGAGCTTCCAATTGATAATGAAATATTGACGTATGGACCTGTTGACATAAAAGCGAAATATTTGGATTATATTGAACAATATCATCAGGTAAGGGTAAGTAAAGATATTAAATCAAGGATCATTTTTCCCGATACTCCGGACAATAAACAGATAGGGTTGAGGGACCCGCTAGACCTTCGCGAAAGCCGTTTTCTACCCGTCAATAAGTTTGACCAACGTACTGAGGTTAATATATTTGGTGATTCGATCGCATACATAGCTCACAGTGAAACTCAGCCATTTGCTTCAGTCATTGAAAGCTCCCGCCTAACTCAAGAAGAAAGGCAGAGGTTTGAGCTGCTGTGGGGTCTAGCAGAAGCATAATTAGACCCGTCTAGCCTTCGGCTTGCCAAGGCGGAAAGTTATAAGTGGTGTCATTGCGAGCCATCTTGATTTATCGGGAGGCGCGGCAATCTATCATTGTTTGGTTGTCCTGAACGGTTCCTCTCCTGCCCGAGGAGAGGTTAGGTGAGGTGGGAGATATGGTTATCTACATTTGTTTTGATCAATTGAGAGAGATTTATTCCTTTGGGAGCAGACAAGCCCAATCTTGTTTTTGCTTCAAAGCGATCTTCTGTAGGTTGATTTGTATTGTTGTTGATAAGAGGGTTTATAACTAGTATGAGCTCACTTGAATGCAAAGAGAGGTTAGAAGTGCCACGTCGATCTTTTCACTAGTCTGCCCATATGCAATCTTCCCGTTACTTGTATGAGAAATCTTATATTGGCCCTCTAATTAGTTTTGCAATAAGAAAAGCCGACCCTTTTGGGGGCCGGCCTGCTCGCGACTCATCACGCTTACGCTTTGGTGAAGACGAAGACATAAAAGCGGCGATCGATTTCTTCAACAGCTCTGATTTCATTTTTCGAAATGAGCCTGAAGCCGTTCTTGGATGCCGCGGCATCGATCAGTTCCGGAAAAACGAACTCACGTCGCTCGGAGGCATGTCGGATAGTCTTCCATTGGAAGTCCCGAAAGGCGTCAACGTCCTCATCTGGGATCCAGCTAGGGAAGTAGAGGTCGCCGATAACGACTTGTCCACCTTCGTTCAGGATCTCATACTGCTTGCTGAAGAACCAGTCAAGGTATCTTTCCTGATCGCTCGGGTCGTTCATCTCGTGAATGCTGGCGTTGGAAAGGACCATGTCATATTTCTTCTCACAGTTCTTAAGGTATTGGTTACCATCCTCACAGACAGTGTTGACTGCGATATTCGTGTACTCCTTCAGTGCTAGTGCGTTTAGAGGCTTGGGGTCTACATCCACCGCTTCGATTGAAAGGTGAATGCCAAGTCCATCCATGTAGTCTTCGAGATTACCTTCGTATGGTCCGAGATCCAGAATAGCGGTGTTGGGCTTGATGACCTCGGCTATGACGGCATGCATTTCAGCGTAAATAGCTGGTGACCAGATGGTGAATTTTGTAGCGGACATTTTGACTTTCTCCTAAGTTTTCAACTCTTTAGTCATTCACTATTGAATGGCTAAAGGTTGGGCCCTAAACCGGTTGGTTTAGGGCAAATTTGACTCTTTTAGAACTTGAAAGCAAGTCCTAACTCCGGCTTCTTGAAGCCGGAAAACTTGAACGTAATATCTTTGCTGGCTTTGATCTCAGCATAGACACCTTCGCCGGCGAAATCTTTCTCAACGTAGCCGAGCGAAAGTTTCGGAGTAATTGCGTATTTTACGACTGTCTTAGCCCAAGGACCTGATGCTCCATCCTCGAAGAAGTGTATGGCGGAAATCTTGCCCTTACCAGCCCAGACCCAGCCTCCGACTCTATTGCCGCCGGTTTCCTGGCCGGCCCCCAGAGCAACCTGAACATTGGGCGTGGGGCAGTAAGTCAAACCTGCATATGCTTCTCCCCAAGTTTCTTTCTGGCAGGAGTAGGCAAATCCGCCTACCGTGCCTTTGATTGGCTTCTCGATGCATATCTGTGTCTGCACATTGCCGTCTCGGTAATCAAGCTCCACCATGCTGGCGGAAGCGGCATTGATAGAAGCTGCTACGATTGCTGTAATGATCAGTGTTTTCAATGTATTCTCCTGAGCCGGTGCGTTAATTAGCCACCTACGCTCATTTTCCAACTTTCCAGCCACTCATTCTTGAGTAGCTCGAGGCTGGAGCCTAGGATTACCCTAGGCCCTGGATAATGTAAATACCTGAAAGCAGGCATCCGCAAGCTGCGGTTATGCTAAAAGCAAATCCCAGCTTAGCCATAATGTTGTTGTTTTTAAGATCGTAAACCATTAATATGGCCGCGGTCAGGGCGAATACTGTTGCGCCCATCATTAGTATTGAGACGATTGTAATCATCTGCTCTCTCCTTGTAATGTTCTACACGATTCTTTAGGCTTCGAGAGCCTTCTTTCATCGTGTCGGTAACAGTATAGCAGATAATTATACATTTGTCAATACTTTGTAATGACATTTGACAAAAATGAGTTTATTTTTATATAATTCAGCTATGAAAGAAGAACTAAAAAAACTAGGTTTTGAAGGACATCAAGCAGAAATATACCTTGCTTTGGTTGATCTGGAACAGTGTGGAGCGGGGGATTTAATAAAAAAAACCGGTCTTCATCGAAATATTGTCTATGAAACGCTTGATCGCTTGATCGCAAAAAGACTGGTGCTTAAGGTGATACTGAAGAACGTTTTTCAATACAGAATTACTGACCCGAACCGGATTATAGAAGAGCAAAAGACTAATTTGGTTTTGGCTGAAAGCATAATTCCCAATATCAAGAAAAGGGCTGAAAACAAGAGCGATATTATGGTTTGGGATGGTCTAGAAGGCTTTAGGAACTTTCGTATGCATTGCATAGAATCGCTGAAGCCAGGAGGCACGCTTTATGTCTTTGGCGCTGTTGACGGCAGTCGATGGTCCGAACTCATGGGTCCCTTGTTGAAGACGACTGAAAAACTTCGTCTAAAAAAGAAAATTACATATAAGTTAATTTCTTA
Source organism: Patescibacteria group bacterium (assembly GCA_038216025.1). Taxonomy (GTDB): domain Bacteria; phylum Patescibacteriota; class UBA1384; order XYA2-FULL-43-10; family 1-14-0-10-43-13; genus JBBQQK01. The sequence continues at coordinate 8,213 of JBBQQK010000007.1, read as the reverse complement.
CAAGCGCGATCTATACGATGAATCGATGGTTAAAAACAATCAGCTATATGATATCCGGATTATTGAGAATAATTTTAATCCGCCAGCTAATGTGATTTTTTGGGAAGATAATGTAGCAATGCAAATTTACGAAGAACCCATTTCTGTAATAGAAATAAAAAATAAAGCACTAGCCCAGACATATGAAAACTACTTTGAGACAATGTGGAGAATTGGAAAGGCTGTAGAATAGTTGTTGTGCCCAATTTTGTTCAGATTAAGCATAGCAATTCAAACTTCTGAATCTCGTCTTGGGCGAGGGAAGTGCTTTCAATTACCGTAGCAAACAGGCTTGACATATAGACTACTTTGTTGTCAAAAATAATTGTCTCTAGAATAGGCGCAAATTTTTGTTTGTTTATAAATCGGATCGATAAAATATCGGAGCCTTCTATTCTGGCGCCTTCTGGCAATAGGACAGACAATGATATATTTTTCTCTTTAACTGTTTTCAATGATGCTTCTAATTCTTTGACAAATTTAGATTTTGATGATGAAATATAGGCTTTACTGCCATCCGGTAGGTCTAAAATTTGTTTTAGTACATTCTTTTGAGCATCTTTGCCCTCAAAATGCGATATAAGAGGTTTTTCCGGGCACTTGCTGGTTAGGATATCAAATTGTTGAATATTTTTTTCAAATTCTACAGTTCGTCTAGCAAATTGTTCTAAAAGATTGCGGGGCGGCATCACCTGGTAAAGTGTACGCTTTGTGTCATAAGATCTTTTGGCATATCCGTTCATTACCATCTCTTCCAAAATCTTGTAGCAAGAAGTTCGTTTGATTGCGCTTTTCTGAGAAATATTCCAGACAGAGTTTGGCCCCAGTTCTAAGCTGGCCAAATATATTTTTGCCTCGGTATCCTCAAAACCAATAGCTCTTAAGCTCTTTATTAATGCATTGTTGGTCATCAACCCTCCAGTCAATATATTTGAACGTTATTTATCGAGTGTCAGAGTAGCAAAACAGCCATAGGCTATTAACCGAAAATGGGCATGTATACCTTAATTCGAGTCTTTATCAATTTCGTTTACTGTCTTGTTCTACGACAATAATTATACCAGACACAAAACACTACAACAAATGCACTATTAAATCATTAACGAAAAATATTTAGAGTTATTGTTTCAATCTTCAACATTAAAGTGAAAACAGAGGCGATCTGAGCGTAAATTTTTTTGATGATTTAATACTCAAATAGGTTCTAAAAATAGCCTCAAATGCCGTCATTTAAAATAGAAATCAAAAAAAGCCTTTATAAATCGATGCTCGATGTATAATATAAAGCGCTTGCCAAACGATTGTTAAAAGACATGACTTATTGACGATAAGTTTTTTTAACCCCAAAATAGTAAATGATAATCGTACAAGGAGGGTGTGTCTGGCGTTGAACCAATGACATACGAGAGAATGGGTTTCATATCGCTCTCACAATATTTCCGCCGTTTGGCGGATTACAAGCGGATTAAAGGCTATCTTGAAAGAAAGCTAGAGTTCAGAAGCACTTAACGTTTGTTGCGTTTTTGGATGACGTAAAAGTTCGTAGTTCGAGTGAGTGTTCGAGTTCGCAGTGCTTGGTGAGTTGTTACTGTCAAGGTAAGTAGTTCAAGTTCGAGTTCAATTTCTGTTCCTGGTACGGTGCGTGTTCCAAGTAAGGCGCGAGTGCTCGTAGAACGGGTTCTGGTGCGTTGTAACTGTTCGTAGTGCTCCAAGTGTTCGGATAGTGGTAACTGGTTCGAAGTAAGTGTACGGTTCGTTAGAATGTCATCTACGACCATGCCGATCCGGCCTACTGCCGGTAGGTAAGATGGCTACGTATTGAAAGAATGCTAGAGTTGCATTCTACGTGAACATGAAAGTGAACGTGAACTAGATAGGAATCGTTAGTGATCGGTTAGAAGATCGGATACTGATCGTGTACGTGAACGGAAAGTAGAATCCAAACGAACAAACGGTAGTACGAAGTGTGTCCAGCGATACATTGTTTTGGCAATGTCGTTAGACATGAACATATGGAATTCGGGAGAATTTCCTTTTGGCGTAGAGTCTTTCGACTTACTATTTTATGGTATTTACTTATTTCACATATAAGTACAATTTTGTCGAAGGAAAGAGAGCTTATTTTAATCAGACCTGTTTTTACTTTTATAAATGGCATTGATAGAAGCAAATGAAGTAGATAGTTTTTAAAGACTCAAAAGTATATCTCTTTTAGGCTGGCATACTTTATTGCATATTTCTTCAATTGGCTGTTTATACAAAGCACTAGTTAGGTAATCCACACGATAACATCCATGGCTTTTAACTGGCGATTTTAATTTTCAAAAATCGCAGCGTTATTTACGACTATAAGCTCTTATGGAATAGTGTTGTCACGGATTTAGTGTGCCAAAGTGTAGGCAAGCAATCTGATTATGTTTTTTGTACCCCAATAAGCGAATTTGCCTATTTTAGAGGAACCTGGATCTATTCTGTCTATTTTTTCTTACAATCAAGATTTGATTTGTCTATTTTAAGCTAGGGAGCCGAGTATCTTGTCATTTTAATGTAGTCATTTATTTTGATTATGCGGTTTTAGCTTAATTTGCAGTTTGACTGTCTATTTTGATTTAGAATTATTTTTCTAATATTACGGTATTTTTAAAACTACTTTTCCATCTGCCTATTTTAAAGGAACTAGCCCAGTATCTGTCTATTTTAAAGAAGCCAAAGAAACACTTTGCTTGTTTTGTTGTATAGAAATGGACCACTAACAAAATTAACCACGAACTGTAATAAATCTACTTAAAAATTTAAGCGAAGTAATTGGTCCTTGCGACCCAAACGCAAAACATTTCTAAGGTTATAAAATAAAAAAAGTGGCTAGCTAAATTTGGCTAGCCACTAGAGTCATCCCCTCGAACTTTTTTTATGGCCGATAGGTAGTATTCAAGAAGAGCATCGGCATTGTCTTCTTGTTGAAGCCGTTTTATTGTCAATCGCTCAACGGCTCCCGGTTTGGTTATTTGCTCAATTTTCTTCTCGAGCTCCCTGCGGCCTATTGTCCGGCCGACTGTCCAATTACGGCCTTTTCCTGAATCAAAGATCAGATTGGCCCAGACATTCAGGGTAATTAGCTCCTCTGCGGTCCATCCGTGGGCCAGAGAGTCGGCGTTAGTCATATCGAAGCCGTAAACGAGGTAGCCGTGCTCTTTTCTAATCCTCGCGTATTGCATGTCGGCGTTTTCAATTGTGCTCATGTGGGATCCCGGAAGCATAATATAGGGGAAAAATGCTATTCTTCCCAAACCTGCCCCCATCATCTCCCTACAAAAACGTACATTGTTCATGAGCTCTGGGATTCCTTCGGTTCTCGGGTTTCCCATCATCATGCCGCCGTGCGCCTCGATACCGGCTTGTCTCAGCATACTAATCGCTTCGCGCTCTAAACGCTGAAGCCGCTCGCCATGGCTTCCCAGTGGAAAGGTCCGCCCTTTTCCTATTGCTTCGAGTGTCTCAGGATTGGCGCTTTCCATAGCAAGGTAGATGCGATAACAGCCGTTTTGCTTGCTTTTGCCGGTCTTGGGATCGATATCAGAGGACATTGCTCTGACGATTTCGGCTCCATCGACTAGCTCGGCATAGCGGTGACTAATCTCTTCCGTGCTCATTCCGCTTGAGACTTTATGATACTTCTTTTCGTCGAGCAGCCATTCTGAGCTGTACTCAGGCTGAAGCTTGTCGATGAAGTATTTTTCTCCATGTGGGTCGAAGAGGAGATGGCGAAATTCAATACCGCCGATAGCTGTGAATTGAGAGAAACCCATCTCTTTGATCATATTAAAGATCTTGGTGGCTCTGCGCGGGTCATCCAGGATGCTGTCATCCTCAATACAGACCTCGTCGTAGCCGTTTTCCAAGTAGTAAGCGAGGAGTTCGCGGACTCTCTCGAGTCTAAGCGGACGGTAACAAGACCCAAAGTATTGTGAAACAGTACAGAAAGTACAGCTTTTGGAACAACCCCTGGAGGTAAAAAGTTCAATCCAGTGATCACTCTTGGCCTGGCCAAAATGAGCTCTGGTTTTGCTGTAGTATTCCTTCTTTACGATAGATAGATCGGGGAAGGGAAGATGGTTAAATTCTTCCGAACTGATCTTCTTTCGCACTGTCTCGCGGATTGCTCCATCTACGCGGTAGCGAAGGTTCTCAATCTGGTCGAGCGACTGATCGATAAATGGATTGTTCTCCAGATGATCAATCAGCTTAACGACAGAAAGCTCTCCTTCTCCCAAGACGATCACATCAACGCCGTTATCGAACGGTTCGTTCATTGCTCTCTTGCGCTGAGCGATATTCTCTGGATTGCTACCCAAAGTAGGAAGCTGGTTAAGGTCTGTTACTGCGATTCCGCCGGCGACAACCAGTGCGTCGGGAAGACACTGCTTTATGAGACGGGTAGTATGGTAGAACTCATCAAGCAGTTTGGTGAATAGAGCCGATACGAATACTACGTCCGGATTAAAATCAATTGCCCTTTGAGTGAGCTTCTCATCCGAAAGCCCGTAAAGACGGATCTTCTTGCCATTTCTGGTTATGAGAAGATCCTCTTTGCCGTCTTCTGCTCCGAATCCTTCGGCAGCAGAATCTATAAGGGCAACTTGACGATCGTTGCGATCATCGGCAAGGACGTGCCAGCTCGATTCGTCATTCGTAACGATACGCTTCAAAGCCGAGCTGAGGCTCATAAGCCCCATGGGATAGGAGATGCGCTTGTATGCGCTCACTCCATGGTCAAAATACATTCCTCTCGGATTGATCATAAGAATACGCATTGCAGTCTCCTTTTCAAGGTGCTCAATGAAAATGTTGCAATTCTCATTGTGAAGCGCATTGTAGCACATTTATATACAATTGTCAATAATTAGATACATCATAATATAAAAAATGAGCTTAAAATTCTAAACATTGACAAAGTGTAGTAAATTTAATACAATAAATTTGTCATTTCGATCCGTGAGTGTTATCGAACGGTTGGAGAAATAATTTGATAGTAAGGGTATGACTAATTAAAAGATTTCTCGTCACTTGACAACTGCTCGTGATGTCGAGATGACAACTACTTTAAATATTATAATTTCACCTCACCTAGCCTCTCCTTGGAAAGGAGAGGGACCGAGGAAGACTAATGACAAATAAATGAAAACCGAAAACTTAAAAAGTGAATATTTGAACGTATTGACCGATATGGGACTTAGGCCGCAGGAAGCCAAGGTCTATCTGGCATGCTTAAAATTAGGTCAATCTACGGTTGGCCGGATCTCGGAAGAAGCAGGAGTACAGCGAACTTTTGTGTATGACATATTAAAGGATCTTCAGGAGAAGGGGACTGTCTCTTGGATAGAGAGACGGGGGAAGAGGCATTATTCATCGGTTTCAATAGAGACTTTCAAGAATTTGCAGCAAGAAAAATTCAGACGGTTTGTTGGTCTTGTCCCTGAGATAAAAGCTCTAGAGATGACAGTAGGTGATCGACCAAAGGTGCTGTTTTTCGAAGGCGCTGAGGGAATCAAATCTGCGCTTCAAGATACTCTTGATTTGCCAAGAGGTAGCGAAATTCTGGCTTTTGCTAATGCAAGAGGGTTTTGGGAAGATGAACAGAAATTTGCCTCTGAGTATATACGAAAGCGTGTTCATAAAGGAATCGACTACCGTTCTATAATGCCCGATATTTCTGAGCTTGAAGAGTACATAAAAAAAGACGAAAAGCACAAAAGGATTACCCGACTTGTGCCGGCCGATAAGTTTGGTTTCACAAATGAGATCAATATATATGGAAGTAAGATGCTGATAATGAGCCTGCAAGGAGAGCTTTTGGCGGTAATTATCGAGTCGGAAAGCGTGGCCAAGACGCAGAGGATGATCTTCGAGTTGGCATGGGAAGGTGCGGCAAAGATTTCAGCTTCGAAAGTTGAAAGTTGAAAGTTATAAAGCGCTGTCATTGCGAGGGAGCGAAGCGAGCGCGGCAATCTATCATCGCAGAGTCGTCGTCCCTCCGAGAAGGTGGGTACTGCGCTTAGGTCGGGCTCTCGGCACAAAGGCCGAGGAGTCGAGATGAAGATTTTTTGCTGTTGACAAAATATTATTCGCCGGTGGTACAATGAGTTAATGCAAAATGAAATAATAAAAAGATTAGACAAAATCGATTCAACCCTTGATCAGCACACTAAGATTCTTGATCAGCACACTAACAAGCTTAGTGATCACGATAATCTTTTTGACAAAAACGAGAAGGCGCATAACAAAATTGTAAAGAAACTGCTTGAGCATGATGATCGTTTCGATGAACTGGAGGCTACAATAAAAGGTAATCATGATGAACTGCTAGAGCGGTTTGATATTGTAATGGGTGTTCTAACAAAACTTGATATTGAACGGCATGCCGGTATTGCCAGAGATGACAGAATTGAAGAAAAGGTGGAGAAGCATGATGCTGAAATCAAAGATATCAAAAAAGAATTGAAAATGGCCTAGTTTAGAAATTCTATACTTTCAATACTGCCGCCGGAGTGACAGGCGGATTTTTTTTATGTAACATTTCTGTATGAAATGGGTGCCAAACTAGAATCTATAGCTGCTAATTTCTGGCTTAAAAACAAGCTGAAGCTTGGACTACATAGTTTGGGGCGGCTAGATTTTCTCGACTCTTTTTATCATAAACTCAACGGTCTTATTCATATTGATAGCAATAATAATTATTTCTGGATGCTTGATCTTAAATACTCGAAATACTTCATCGGCGAAGGCTTGTCCGACGGTTGGCACCTGATCGAAATCCATGATCACAGTCTTAAATTTTTCGAGCCCTGAAAGAACTCGCCTCGCCTGAGAGCGAGAGATATAGATCGTGCCCGTGGTATAGAGTTTTATTTTTATTTCAGTTTTATCAAAGCCGAATTCTTCTTTATCTGTGAATTGTTCGAATACATTACTTAAATGTTTTGTTGACGAAAGACTGATGGAAAAAATTACTCGCGTGCCTTTGACTGATGGTTTTATTTCTTCGACAAAAATGTCTTTAATATCGTTGTCAATTCGAAGGCGCAAATCATAGCTCTCAAGCTCAAAAACATCAGCGACTTTTGAGGTAAAAAATATTCCTTCCCCTGAATGTGCTTTTGGGGCGGTCGTCGTTTTTCCTTTCAGTAAATCCTGAATTGCTTCCAATTCTGATCTCAACTTTCTTTTCTTCATTATTTTTCTAAATACACCTACCCCAAAGTCTCTGACAATAAAAATGAGCGCATTGCTGGTTTTTGTTATTGAGATGTCAATGAGCTCGGATGCTGAGTGCTCGATAGCGTTATTCAGCATTTCAGAGAATGAATAGGAAAAAATACTACCGATGTTTTCTTTCGGCCCCTTGATCCAAGATGATTTTTTTTCGATTTTTTCGTAAATTGCATATTCTTCTAGATCTTTGTTTCTAAGTCGGAAGGAGACTGATTTTGCGTAAAGGTCTTTCGATGTCATAAATTGGTATTGCGAGTTTTTTGTCGTGCCTGTTTTCAGCAGAACTTCTTCCTTGACCATAATACTCAAAAGCTTGCTCAGGTATTGCCTTGAAAATTTCATTTTTAAATGTTTTTCAAGGTCGGCTGTAGAGAAAGCATCCCGTTTTTTGGCAAAATCAATTATAATGTTTTTTGTAGTATTCATTTTATTTGTAAACCGAATTAATTAATTGTTTACATCAATTGTAAACTAAAAATAATTGATTGTCAACAACGATTGTAAACTAAAATTTAAGAAATGACATATAACAAAACGCAAAATAAAAATACTGGAAATGCAGGGGAAGAAATTGCGGCAGATTACCTCCAAAAACAAGGCTACAAGGTCCTAGAACGCAACCTAAGCCTTTCTTTTGGAGAAATTGATATATTGGCCAGCCAGGGTAAAACAATTGTCATTGTTGAGGTAAAAACGGTCCGAGGTTCGGGCTTCGGTCTGGCTCAAGAATTGGTCCGTTTCAAGAAGCAGGAAAAGTTAAAATTGCGGCTTAATATCAAAATCGGGGTGCTAATTTCCTAAAATATGTTCGACAATCTTATCTCTTAATTGCTTTGTTATGCCTCTGTGAATATTGGTTTTTTCTTTTAAGAAACTGAAGCTTCCATCTAGCGAGTTGGTCGTTT
>JBBQQK010000006.1:0-29175 GCA_038216025.1 Patescibacteria group bacterium | reverse complement strand
TTAGTTGAGCTTAAAAATAAGTAAACTATGGTCATGAGCACAGTTAATCAAATGCTAGACACCCAACAGAGCCGAGTCAGGACTATTTTTGTGTCGAGTTATGTTCCTAGAAAATGTGGAATAGCAACATTTACAAGAGATCTAGTTGGAGCGTTAAATGATTTGAATTCAGAATCGACAGCAGAAATTATAGCAATAAATGCCGGAGAGCAAGAGCTTGATTATCCTTGGACAGTTAAATATCGAATCTTTCAAGAAAACCTGGATAGCTATTATAAGGCTGCTGAATATGTTAACCAATCATCAGCCGATATTATTTGTGTACAACATGAATATGGTTTATATGGAGGAGAACTAGGAGAGCATCTTTTTAACTTTTTAAGGAATGTAAACAAACCGATCGTAATCACCTTTCATACAATCTTGGCAAAACCAGATGAAAAACACGAAATTATTTTAAAAAGATTGTCTGATTTGGCTACATATGTTGTGGCGATGATTCCTGACGCAAAAGAAAGACTGGAAAAAGATTATGGAATAGATCGAAACAAGGTTGTTGTGATTCACCACGGTGTGTCCAGTTACGAAAGATCAAATATGATCAAAATTCCAACCAATTGGAAGAATAGACCCACAATTTTACTAAGCGGATTGATCAGCAAGAACAAGGGAATAGAATGTGTCATTGAAGCGTTACCAAAGATAAAAAAGAAATTTCCTGATATCAATTTTATTATTGCCGGTCAAACTCACCCTGAAATACTAAAACAAGAAGGGGAGAGATACAGGGAAAGCTTGATGCAATTAGCGGATAGACTAGATGTGATTGATAACATTTCTTTAGTCAACAAATACCTACCGCTACAAGAATTATTGGATTACTATGAGCTATGCGACATTTATATAACTCCACACCTTGACCCCGAACAAATCACCTCTGGTACTCTAGCCTATGCTTTAGGGATGGGGAAAGCCTGTATCTCTACGCCATATCCCTATGCGAAAGAAATGCTTTCCGGATCGAGAGGAATTCTGGTCGATTATCGCAATTCAAACCAAATAGCCAGAGGCGTCCTGAAAATATTAGAAAATTCGGATCTTAGGAAGAAAATGGAATACGAATCATATTTCTTAGGTCAAAAAATGAGATGGCCCAGAGTCGCAGAGCGCTATCTTAATCTTTTTCGCTATGTGGAATCAACTGCTGAAAAGGATCCTCGACCTGATGTTGAAACAACTTTAAGAAAAAACTCCGGTGTGATATAGTATGATTAATGGAAGACATATTATTTGTAGACAAACCCAAAGGCATAAGCTCTTTTGATGTAATACGGATTTTACGAAGAAAGTATAGCATCAAAAAGATGGGTCACGCTGGCACGCTTGATCCAGAAGCATCCGGCCTTATGATAATTGGTGTTAATAAGGGAACAAAAAAGCTGACACAATTTCTAGAATTAGATAAAATTTATCTAATTGATGTGCTTTTCGGAATCAAAACCAATTCAGGCGATTTAGCCGGCGAAGTAATAGAAACCAAAGAAGTTGAAGACTTGAATTTGGATGACATAAAGAAAGCGCTTGAGGAATTAACAGGAAATATCGAAATTACAGTACCGATTTATTCTGCAATCAAACTAAACGGAAAGCCTTTGTATAAATACGCCAGAGAGGGCATAAAAATTGACCCCCCTAAACGAATGATCGATGTTTACAGCTTGAAATACATTGATTTAATCCTTAAGGACAAGGAATATATTCTACAAGTGGAACTTCATTGCCAAAAAGGCACATATGCTCGATCAATTGCCGAAATGATAGGAGAAAAAATTGGTGTTCCGGCCACAGTTAAAGATTTAAGAAGAACAAAAATCGGAGAATTTTCAATTGAAGATGCCGAAAAGATTGATAAAGAAGTGTTTGATTTTAAAGAACAAATAAGATATAGTGGAAAGCGATGTCATCCTTAGATAAAATTTGGCAATTTAAAAGTTTACGCAATAAAATACTGATAACAGTATCTCTTTTGGTATGCACCAGAATACTGGCGCATATTCCACTGCCCGGAGTCGACATTACGAAGCTTCAAACATTTTTTCAACAAAATCAAACTTTTGGTTTGTTAAACATGTTTTCCGGTGGCACAATGAGCAACTTTTCTATCATCTTAATGGGTGTCGGCCCATATATTACATCTTCTATTATTTTCCAATTGCTTGGAATGATTTTCCCATCAGTTGAAGAAATGCAAAAAGAAGAAGCCGGTAAACAAAAGTTGACCCAGTGGACACGCCTAGGAACGATACCGCTTGCATTAATACAAGCCTATAGCATGCTATTTCTTCTCCGTAACCAGGGGATTATTCCTACATGGACTCCTTTCGACTTATCCATGATGCTAATATCAGTATGTGCCGGCACAATTGTTTTGATGTGGCTCGGAGAAATTATTAGCGAAAACGGAATAGGCAATGGAGTCTCCATGATCATTGCTTTAGGCATCTTGTCCGGTTTTCCAACTCAGATACGCGATACAGCTGCTTTGTTGGGATCAGGCGATAGCGGTAAAATTATCGGTGCTATAATATTCCTCGCTATTATGATTGTGACTATCGCCGGTATTATTTTTGTCCAAGAGGGCCAACGGAATATTCCGATCTCTTACGCCAGAAGAGTAAAACAAGGCTTTTCTGGAGTAGCAAGCCATCTTCCCATAAGAGTAAACATTGCCGGTGTTATTCCAATCATTTTTGCTATGAGCATACTGGTTATGCCGGGCGTCCTAGCAAAATACTTGCAAAGCGCCAGAACAGACTGGATTGCACAAGGAGCAAAATTTGTCAGCAACACATTAGATAACCAGCTCTACCACGGCATTATTTATTTTATACTCGTTGTCGCTTTTACATATTTTTACACTAGTGTAGTTTTCAAACCAGAACAAATTGCAGAGAATCTTCAAAAACAAAGTGGATTTATACCGGGAATCCGTCCTGGCAGAGAAACGCGGGAATATCTTGCAGCAATCATAACCAAAATCACTCTTTTCGGGGCGTTGTTCCTAGGCGTGATAGCGATCTTACCTTATATAGTACAGTCCGTTACAAATATCAACACTATTGCACTCGGGGGAACAGGCATCTTAATCATTGTATCAGTGGTAATTGAAACCATGCGTCAAATTGAAGCGCAAGTTCTTACTCATACCTACGATAATTACTAAAACAAATAAAAAAAGGAGTTTTACGAATGTTTTCGAAAAGAAAACCAATTTATAGTTTTGTTGGGCTGCCAGCTTCGGGCAAAGGAACGCAGATAGACAAATTATCAAAAGAATACCACCTAGAGATAGTTTCAATTGGGGAGTTAGTCCGTCAAAAAATCGAAGAGGGAAATAAAAACGATCCAGATATCATCGATATGAAGAAACATTACAATGAAGGAATTCCTCAGAAAGACAGTGTGGTTTTCGAGATAATATCAGACAAACTACAAAAAATGCATCGAGGGGTAATATTTGATAATTTTCCATTTTCTGAGAGACAGCTAGACTTTTTGAGGGGCTTTGCAGCTGAGAAGAAATGGGAAAAACCAGTTTTAATTTGGATTAAAATCGCTCCAAAAACTTCAATTGATAGAATCCTATCTAGAAAAGTATGCACCGAATGCGATAGGGTGTATAAACAAAAGGATTTGGAAATTTGTCCAAAATGCGGCGGCAAACTTATAACCAGAAAAGATGACCACAAGTCTGTTGTAGAAACCAGAATACAGCACTATCAACCACGCATACGACACCTTGTAGAGCATTTTAAGACTCACAATAGAGTAATCGAAGTAGATGGCGAACCATCTATAAATGAAGTATACAACCAGATCAAGAAAACGCTCCACTAAAAACAATTATGAATAACATCCTTTCAAAAGAAGAACTACAACTTACTAAAGCATCGGGGAAAATTTTGAATTCTTCTCTCGCAGCAGCAGTGGCTATTATTAAGCCGGGTGTTTCAACTTTTGATATCGATAAGGTAGCGGAAGATACCATACTTTCACAAGGAGCTGTTCCATCGTTCAAGAATTATTTTGTTGAAGGGGCCGGTCATTATCCCGCAACTATCTGTATTTCCATCAATCACGAAGTGGTTCATGGCATACCCTCAAAAAGTAAAATAATCAAAGAGGGAGATCTTGTTTCCTTGGATCTCGGAGCGTCTTACAAAGGGTTGTTCACAGATATGGCTGTTACGGTTGGAGTTGGAAAGATATCAGATGAAGCACAAAGTTTGCTTGATACGACAAGAGAGTGTCTTAGAGAGGCTATAAAAGAGGCCAAAACAGGGAACACCATGGGAGATATTGGCCACACAGTTCAAAGATTAGCAGAATCAAGAGGTTTTGGAGTAGTAAGAGATCTTGTCGGACACGGTATAGGCAGAAAACCACATTTGCCTCCCCAAATTCCAAATTACGGCAGCAGAGGTGAAGGCCAACGAATTGTTGAGGGAATGGCCCTGGCAATTGAACCTATGATTACTTTAGGCGATTACAAGATAAAATTGGATAAAGACGGATGGACTATTACAACCATCGACAACTCTTTGGCCGCTCATTTTGAGCATACAGTTGTGATTGAAGACGGTTTTCCCGTAATAGTTACCGATATCTGCTCTTAAATAATAAAAAATATAGGTAAATTAAATATTCCCAATGTAATGTGTTGACTTATTAAGCTTTTTATGTTAAATTTTATAAAGAAATATGACGAAAAATGATGTTATCGAGTTAACCGGAAAAGTAACTGAGGTTTTGCCTGATTCAAAGTTTAGAATTGAATTAGAAACAGGGCATGCTATCCTTGGTTATACTTCTGGGAGAATGATAAAAAACAGAATACAGGTTATGGTGGGGGACAAAGTTCTTGTCGAACTGACTCCATATGACCTAACACGAGGTAGAGTTACCCGAAGGTTAAATGTAGAAAGATAAAAGGGGATTTTTCGGTCATTGACCGATCAGCCTCAGTGCTGAATTTTTATTGGTTTTTTTGGGATATTATGAAAGTACAAGCTTCAGTTAAAAAAATCTGTGACAAATGCAAAATCGTTGTTCGAAGCAAAAAAGGCAAAAGTAGCCGAGTAAGCTTAAAAAAACGACTATTTGTTATATGTGAGAATCCAAAGCACAAACAAAGACAAGGCTAATTAAGTTTAAGTATAAAGTAAAAGAATAAAATTATGGCTAGAATTACCGGTGTAAATGTTCCAAATGATAAACGAGTAGAAATAGGATTAACCTATATATTTGGTATTGGATTAACAACAAGTCAAAAAATTATTGCAGGCGCTAAAGTAAACCGCGACACTAGAGTAAAAGATTTGACTGAAGAAGAATTGGAAAAGATCCGCCGTGAAATTGCCAAATTCAAAACAGAAGGTGACTTAAGACTCGAAGTGTCTCAAAATATCAAAAGATTAAAGGATATCAACTCCTACCGCGGTACGAGACACGCTAAAGGCTTGCCTGTTCGAGGACAAAGCACTAAGACAAATGCTAGAACCAAAAAAGGCAAAAAAGTTACAATGGGTTCCGGTAAAAAAGACGCTGGCAAGAGACTATAAATATTTAATCGTTAATTGGTCACATTGTTAATTGGGATTACTCCGATTAATCAAAACCAGTCAACATCAACTAATTAACCAATCAACAGGAAATTATGGCTAAAGAAGCTGCAAAAAAGAAAACTGCTAAAAAGACGGTTGTTAAGAAAAAATCTAAAGCACCAGTTAATTCTGGCAGTATTTATATTCAATCATCCTTCAACAATACAATAATCACTATTACCGATATACAGGGTAACGTTATTTCATGGGCAAGTTCAGGCTCGATCGGCTTCAAGGGATCAAAGAAATCGACCCCTTATGCTGCACAGTTGGCTGCTACCAACGCTATCGAAAAAGCAAAGGCCAGAGGTCTTCATCAAGCCAACGTATTTGTATCAGGTGTTGGATCAGGAAGAGAATCAGCTGTAAGAGCTTTGACAAATGCAAATATTGAAGTAGGTTTAATCAAAGACATGACTCCAATTCCTCACAATGGATGCCGAGCCAAGAAAACAAGAAGGGTATAAGAAATTAAGTAAGGATTAAGTAGTAAGAATTAAGTTGCAAATCAATACAATTCATGACTTACAACTTGCCGCTTACAACTTTGGAAATATTATGATAAAAGCTTGTGTAAAATGTAGAAGAGAAGGCGAAAAACTATTGCTCAAAGGTGAGAGATGTTTAACTCCTAAATGCTCCGTCGCAAAACGCCCATATGGCCCAGGCCAACATGGTCAGTCTTTTAGAGGTAAAGTTTCTGAGTTTGGCAAACAGCTTAGAGAAAAGCAAAAAGCAAAGCGAATCTATGGAATGGGCGAAAGTCAATTCGCAGGATATGCAGAAAAAGCATCTCAACTCGAAGGCAATACAACAGAAAATTTGATGCGCTTATTGGAATGCAGATTGGACAACCTTGTTTATAGACTTGGTTTTGCAGTTTCTCGATCACAAGCAAGACAATTAGTCTCTCATGGATTAATAAAAGTTAATAGCAAAAAAGTAACTATTCCATCCTTTCAAGTCAAAGAGGGATTTACCATCGAACCTAAAGTTAAAGAAAAATATAATAATTTAGATAAATTAAAAGTCGTTAACTGGCTAGAACTAGACGGCAAAAAAGTAGTTGGAAAACTTACTCACGTGCCAAGTCGAGAAGAAATCGACACACCGGTTAACGAAAGCTTAATTGTCGAGTATTACACTCGTTAATAAGGAGAAGTATGGAAAAAATTGGTTTACCAAAAATTTCAGAGGAAAAAATAGCAGAAAATCACTCAATTTTCAGTATTGAGCCTCTTTTCCCTGGATACGGTCCAACCATCGGGAACTCTTTAAGAAGAGCTTTGCTTTCGTCTATTACTGGTGCTGCTGCAACTTCTTTCAAAATTGAAGGAATAAATCACGAGTTTAGTGCAGTTGAGCACATTAAAGAAGATGTTATCGAGATCATAATGAATGTTAAGTCCGTTAAGTTCAAATCTTTTTCAGATGAGCCTGTTATTTTGGAATTATCCAAAAGAGGTCCTGGCGAAGTAAAGGCTAGCGACTTTAAAGCAAATTCAAACATTGAAATTGCTAATCCTGACCAGCTGATCGCAACACTGGACAATAAAGCTGATTTCAATCTTGAAGTTATTGTTGAAAAAGATCGTGGTTTCAGACCTGTTACTGTTGGAACTGGCGAAAAGAAAGAAATCGGTCAGATCGGTATCGATGCTGCTTTTACTCCAATTGAGAGAGTAAAAATCACAATCGAAGATACTCGCGTCGGACAAATGACAAATTTTGATAAATTGGTTGTTGATATTGAAACAAACGGTACCGTTGAGCCTAGCTATGCCATCAAGGAAGCAGGCAAGATTTTAGTTGACCACTACAATGCAATTATTTCCGATGAGACCTTTAACCCTTCTCTAACTGAATCTTTCCAAAAGGAAGAAGCTCCAGTTGAAGCTGAGGGCGAAGAAGAGGAAGTAATTGACGGCGAAGATGGCGTAGACGGAAAAACCAAAATTGAAGAAGCTGGTTTTTCACCAAGAACAACCAATGCCCTTCTTAATGCTGGAATTAAGACAATTGCCGGATTGAGAAGATTGTCAGCGCTAAAGCTTGAGGAAATCAAAGGCTTAGGCAAAAAAGGAATTGAAGAAATTAAAGAGGTAATAGGTTTATAATGGAACGCAAGCTAAGCAGAAAAAAAGCGCACAGAGAGCATGTCATCAGAAATATGGCAACTTCCTTAGTGCTTTATGAATATCTCGAAACGACCGAAGCAAAAGCAAAAGAAGCTAAATCATATCTTGATAAACTTTTGGCTAGAAGCAAAAGTGATGATTTGAACACCAGAAGACAACTTGCGGCTGTTCTTTTCGACAAGAACGCTGTCAAGAAAGTAATGGACGAATTAATCCCAAGATACACAGACAGAAAAAGTGGCTTCATCAAATCTTTTCATCTTACAAACAGACTTGGTGACAATGCACCAATGATGAGATTGGAACTTGTAGACAAAAAGGTTTTCGTCGATAAGCCAGCAGTAACCAAAGAAGAGTCAAAAGAAAAAAATATTGAAGCGGAGCCAAAGGCGGAGTCCCGACCTGAAAGCGTCGGGAAAGAACAAAATGAATCAAAATAATAAAATCGAAAGAAAATGGTACTTTTTTGATGCCAAAGACGAAGTATTGGGACGACTTTCAACCAAAGCCGCCACTATTCTTCGAGGAAAAAACAAGGTTGAATTTGAAAATTATTTAGATTGCGGTGATTATGTAGTAATAATCAATGCAAAAAAAGTCAAACTCACCGGCAAAAAAGAGGAACAAAAACGTTACTATAAACATACCGGATATATTGGTAATCTTAAGACAACTACAGTTCCAGAACTAAGAGAATCCAAGCCTGAACAATTGATCATAAATTCAGTATACGGAATGTTGCCTAGCAACAAGCTCAGAGATGATTTCATGTCCAGACTAAAAGTATACGGCGAGGGCAAACATCCTCATGTTAATATTAAGTTTGAAGGACAAGATGACAACAGAAGTTAAGACCAAAAAATACTGGTGCGGCGTTGGCAGAAGAAAAACCGCTGTTGCATCGGTCCGCATTTACGAAGGAAAACCTTCTTTTGTCGTTAATGGAAAAGAAACTATACTTCCAGAAGAAGTTTTAGCACCTTTTGAACTTATCGGCAAAAAAGATTCTTTCTCCATCACCGTCAAGGCTCTTGGCGGCGGCAAAGAAGGTCAATTAGAAGCTATACGTCATGGCATTACCAGAGCTCTTGAAAAATATGACGGTGAATTCAGAACTACTTTGAAAAAAGCTGGTTTCCTTACTCGAGATCCAAGAGAAAAAGAAAGAAAGAAACCTGGTCTAAAGGGAGCTCGTCGAGCACCACAATGGGCAAAACGCTAACCATAAACTTATTTCGTTTCCTTATAAAAAAACGAGTCTACAAAGACTCGTTTTTTTGTTATTATTATATTTAACAATGAAATTAATTGATTTTATCAAAAGGAGCTAAATGGAAAATCCAGCAGAGATTATTAAACTAGTATGGCCGCTAATCGTTATCCAATTATTGGTTCAAATTTATGCCATATATGACATCGTTAAGAGGAAAGGCACTAAAAACTTATCACCTGCCGCATGGATCGTTATCGTTATTCTTGGACAAATTACCGGCTCTATAATCTATCTTATATTGGGTCGAAAGGAGGAATAATTGCCAGCGCTCGAAATCAAAAATTTAACCAAGAAATTTGATGGCTTTACCGCCGTAGACAACATCTCCTTTTCTCTTGCAAAAAACACAGTACTGGGCTTCCTGGGGCCAAATGGAGCAGGAAAAACCACCACAATCAGGATGATCGCCGGACTTTCAAAGAGTACCTCCGGAGAAATACTTATAAACAGCCAGAAAGTGGGATTTGGTAGCACAAAAACAAATATGCTGATCGGGTATTTACCGGAGCAACCCTCTCTCTATACTTGGATGAATGGGGAAGAATATTTGTATTTTATCGCTAACATTTTTGGAATTGAAAAGACCAAGGCCCAAAAACTTATAAAAGATAAACTTGCTTTGGTTGGGCTCAAGAGTGCTGCTAAGAAAAAGATTGGCGCCTATTCAAACGGCATGAAACAACGCCTTGGTATTGCACAAGCTCTGGTCAATGATCCAGAGCTACTAATAATGGACGAACCAGTTTCGGCCTTAGACCCCATAGGGCGGAAGGAGGTCTTGGAAATTATAAGCGAGCTGAAGAAGACCAAAACTATTCTTTTATCAACTCACATATTGTCCGATGTTGACCGCATATGCGACGAGGTTGCGATTATCAACAAGGGCAAATTGATCAAAGTTTCTCCATTAACTAAGTTGAAGGAAGACTATGCCACTCCCGTTTTAGAAATAGAAACTGACAGCGACCCTGAAGTTATCGTGAACGCATTCAAAGAACAAAAGTGGGTTAAAAACATTGATAAAAATGTAAACAAACTAAGAATTCAGCTCGTAGATGACACTATTATGAAAGAAAATGTGCCTTTAAAATTATTGTCGCAGTTTGACATTGGCATTTTAAAATATGGCTTGGTAATGCCGGAAACCGAAGAACTTTTTATAGATTTGATCAAAGGAGAAAAAAATGAATAATTTTTTAGCTCTGCTCAACAAAGAATTTTTGGAATTAAAAAGAAATAATAAGTTACTGATCGTTTTTGTTATCTTCATATTTTTTGCCATTTTATCTCCGATTACCGCCAAATTGATGCCTAAAATATTTGAGAGCATTTCAACTCCAGGCTTGGAAATTACTATCCCCGAACCCACTAACAAGGATGCAATTGATCAGTTTGTGAAGAATCTGAGCACTTTGGGCTTTATTTTGATTTTTATAGTTGCCGGTGCAATAGCTGACGAGAAAACAAAAAAGACATTGGAGATAATTTTAACTAAGCCGATAAAACGAAGAGATTTTATCCTGGCCAAATTTATAGCCTACAGTTTTATTATCAAGTTAGCCTTTCTTGCTTCATCGGTAGTGTTTTATTTATATACGGCTTCTTTGTTCGGCGCAGTCAATTTGGGTAATTTTGTTGTTTTATGCCTACTTTTGTTAATAAACATTTTAGTACTGACCACCTTTACCCTTCTTGGCAGCACAATAGCTAAAAGTACCATCGGCGCCGCAATCATTGGATTTGTCGGAATGATATTATTTAATACGGTGGTTGGCTATATCAAGCCCATCAGCAAGTATTCACCTGATTTCATTACTAAACACTATACCGAACTTATTACCAACGGATTTGATGCAAAATTTCTACCTTCTGCAATTACTTCCATAATTTTAATCATCGTATTGACCTTAATTTCGATATATTCGTTCAAGCGACAGGAAATCGAACGTTAAATCACCTTGCGACTGTCAATATCGAACCTATCATCAAATATCTCTTGACTCATTGCGGGAAGAACATGCTATATTCTTCAGCGCAAGGAGATCCAATATGAAAAAAGTAATCTTAATTACTATCTTGAGCGTGACGCTAACGGTCGCGGCAGGATTTTATTATCAAATAACAAAAGCAAAAAACGAAATTGCGCAGACAACTAGCCCGCAGAACATCGGAGCAAAAGTCGATCAAGATACTGCTAATAATAAAGCAGAGACAAACGAGCCAGCATCAGAGTTAATAGTTAGCAAGAAAGAGACAGCTGCTGTTAAAGCACCTGTCGACCAGGAAGTGAATTCTAAATTGATTTCTCCGTTAAATGTAAATATAGATGAGAGAATATGGCTTAATCCTTATGGCAATATACCTTCAGAAACTGTGAAGCAGGGAGATTATTCCGACTATATTTGCAAAAGCGGTAAATCTATGGCTGGTTATCATACAGGGGCGGACTTCGAGGTAACAAAAGAGGAAATCAACGCTGATGTACCGGTTTATTCAATATCTGATGGAAAAGTAAGACAAGCGGGTTTTGTAAATGGATACGGCGGCCTCTTGATCGCCGAATATAATATAACTGGACAAACGTATACTGTTTATTACGGCCATATTGATCTAACCAAAGTAAACGTAAAAAATGGCTCGACTCTCAAAAAAGGACAAAAGATTGCTGAATTGGCACCTGCTTGTAGTTCAAAGAACGGCAATACAAGAAAACATTTACACTTTGGAGTACACAAAGGCAGCGCCATTGATGTTAAGGGTTACGCCACAGATAAGGCACAACTTTCAAACTGGATCGACCCCAAAACATTATTTTAAATATTATAAGAAATGGCAACTATATAACAATGACCCCCTAAAGATCGGGGGTCATTTTGTTAGTCGAGCGCGATCAACGCGTCTAGCAGATCTTTCGAAACATCAAAGTTCAACTGAATGTTCTGGCCGCTTCTTAGTTTGAAGCCTAAAACGGTATTGTCAACGCCGCTCGGCTCATCAAAGCGGTTTTGATAGTCAAAAATGCGACCATCCGGAGCAAAAAGCTTATAGTATTCGGTGGACTCTCCGGACATAATGCTCGCTCGATAGCCTTCCACATGAAGTCTATCGGCAAGCAAGACAGCAGCTTGATTTAGAAATTTCGTCAATTCTACCACTCCTTCTTTGGCGGAAGCCTTTTTATTTATAGCAGTTTTTTCTCAGGTCACCAACACTTATCTAAAATTTGACAACACAAATGACGAACTCCATAGGCCCGATGGCAACGAATGGTTTAGAAGTAAATTGATTGTATTATTTTATTAGAAATTCATCTCGTTTTATGGTATAGTGTGAATATATGGTAGACCGAATGGAAAAAATTGATGAATTAGTAGGACAAGAGGTTGCAAAAGAACTGCAAAAACTCTTTCCTGAATTTTTTATAACAGTAACTGAAGTAGAAGTAGCAAAGGATCTCGGATTTGCTAAGATATGGATCGCTTCATTCAAAGGGGCCGACGAAGCAACAAAGTTAGCAAACACTTATGCCAAAGAAGTCCAAAAACAAATCGCTAAAAGACTGACAATCTACAGAACACCCAAAATACGATTTTACCCTGATAACCGTGAAATTAGAGCACAAAGAATCGAAAAATTAGTTAGAGATATAAAAAAAGAAAGTTAATTTGTTCAATTGTTAAATTGTGATTGTGTACAATCAATTTACCGGTTTAACCAATTAACGGCTTAATTGAAATTCTAATGGCATTCAAGCGTAATCTTTTTTTTCTTTTTTCTATAACATTATTTGCGATAGCATCAACAGTGCTGAATATTTTCAATTACAATCCATATCAAGCCAATCTAGGAATTTTTTTGAATTTCTATACCTCTTTCCTCATAGCCCTCACTGGAATCGTCAGCATGTTTATTATTTACATTAAATTGAAATCAAAAAAAACAGAGGCGCTCAACAAATATTTCTGGCCTTCAGTTAGAATGGCTTTTTTTGTGTCTCTTGGAGTTGATACTCTGCTGATTTTAAAAGGAATGAAACTGCTTGATTTGTGGGTAGGCGTTCCATTGATGATTGCCATAGTTCTTCTTGAACTTTTCTTTCAGACAAATAAATCAAAGAGGACGGCAAGCATATGATCAAAGGCAATTTACATCCCGTCACTGCGTTTTTACGAAAGTCTATCAATTTTTTTGAATCACGTGGATTTGATGTTTTTGAAGGGCCGGAAGTCGATACCGAATGGTATAATTTTGACGCTCTAAATGTACCAGCAGACCACCCATCGCGTGATGTTCAAGACACATTTTGGCTCAAAGACGGCCGTCTACTCCGAACACAAACTTCAAATTCTCAAGTGCGATATGGGGAAACACACAAACCTCCCTTTCGTGTAGTAGTACCGGGCATATGCTACCGAAATGAAGCGACTGATTACGGCCACGAGATAATGTTTTATCAACTAGAAGGCTTATATGTAGACGAAAAAGTTAAAATTAGCCAATTATTCGACATCCTGACTGAATATTATAAAGAAATGCTTGGCGAAGATACCAAAGTACGATTTCGGCCGCATCACTTTCCTTTTACAGAACCAAGCATTGAGTTTGATGCAATGTTTCGCGGCAAATGGCTAGAACTTGGCGGAGCTGGCATGGTTCACCCCAAGGTTATTCAAAATATGGGCCTAGATCCAGAAAAGTATACGGGTTTTGCTTTCGGTCCAGGCGTGGAACGACCGGTCATGGTCAGATATGGAATTGATGACATTCGATATTTCAGATCGGGAGACCTTAGATTCTTAAAACAATTTTAATCATCTTACCCGCACAGCAGAACAGCGGTAGGTAGAGGCATTATGAAAATACTCAAAAGTTGGCTACAAGACTACATCGATATAGAAAATATTTCAGACCAGGAGCTTGATAATAAAATCACTTTTTCCGGCATTGAAGTAGAAGGAATTATTAAATCTATCGATGACAAAGTGGTAGTAGCTCAAATTATAAAAATTGAAAAACACCCCAACGCTGATCGATTACAATTGGCCACCGTTTTTAACGGTGCGTCAGAACAAGTTGTAGTATGCGGTGCGCCGAATATTGAAATTGGCCAAAAAGTACCTCTTGCTCAAACGGGAGCTATACTTCCTGGCGGATTTGAAATCAAATCTGCTACCATACGAGGCGTTGAATCCAACGGTATGCTTTGTGCTGCCGATGAACTCGGCTTGGGGGAAGACCACAATGGAATTATTGTATTGCCAGAAGACACTAAAGTTGGTACAAAATTCAACGAAATATCCAGAGGCGACACAGTTTTTGACCTAAAACCAACTCCAAATAGAGGCGACTGCTTCTCCCATATAGGTATCGCAAGAGAAATTGCAGCTCTTACAAATCAGTCATTGAAAAAAGATGATATAGATATTGAGAATCCAGAACAAAGTGATCTTTCCGTATCTATTGAAAGTGGTCAGGATTGCATGCGCTATTTAGGTACTTTCATTAAAGATGTAAAAATAGAAGAATCACCAGAATGGTTGAAGAAGCGGCTTTTAGCAATCGGCGCCAAACCAATCAACAATATTGTCGATATTACCAACTATGTAATGCAAGATTTAGGTGAGCCGCTGCACGCCTTTGATGCCACTAAAGTATTGGATCATTCTATTATTGTCCGCCGCGCAAATGACCTGGAAGATATAGTCACTTTAGATGGAGAAATCAGACATTTGACTCCTGACAATCTAGTTATTGCAGATAAAGAAAAGGCAATTGCCGTTGCCGGTGTAATGGGCGGGCAAAACTCAGAAATATCCAAAGATACCACAGAAATTATATTAGAAGCAGCTCTTTTTGCTTCTACTGTCATTAGAAAAAGCTCAAAAATTCTTAACTTGTCGACAGAAGCTTCCTATCGCTTTGAACGCAATGTTGACCCTTTGGTAATAGAGCTGGCACTAAACAAAGCAACTAAAATGATCACCGACATAGCAGGCGGCCAGGTTATCGATATTAAAAAACAAATTGCAAAAGAATACGAAACCAGAGAAATCACCGTTCCATACGACAAGATCAATTCAATTCTTGGATTAGAATTGGCTAACGACAAAATCAACGATATTCTGTCTTCTTTGGGATTCACTTTGGAAAACAATGTTGCTAAAGTCCCTTCATGGCGTGCAGATATATCAATATGGCAAGATTTAGCGGAAGAAGTCGGACGGGTGTACGACTTAAATAAAATCACTCCGGTACCTCTGCCTAAAACAACTCTTCCTCCAAAATCAAATTATTATAAAAAAGAATTTATTAAAGATATCTTAGTGGAAAATGGTTTTTCTGAAATTGCAGCCTATTCAATAATTTCAGAAGAAGATGCGAAAGTTGCCAATCTTGATGTTACAAATTTGCTAGAACTCGCCAATCCGGTACAACCTGAAAATAAATACATGCGAAATTCCCTTATTCCCGGCCTGCTAAAGACCATCGCAAAAAATCCAACTTTCGATCCGATATTAATCTTCGAAGTGGGAAATGTCTTTACCAAAGAATCAGAAAATACGAATATAGCTCTCGCTTCCTCTGGTAAAAACGCCAAGAAGATGTTGGAAAAGGCCTTAGAATCGCTAAAGAGAGAGCTCAATTACCAAGAACCTATTGAAATCAATGAGTTGAGTCGAGACGAACTTTTAAAATACAAGATTCGAAAGCCCGTGACTTATTTTTTAGAGATCAGCACTGAAAAACTTATTGAAAACAGCAATTTTGAAGAAAAAGACTTGTCACTCAAAATATTTGCTAAAAACATCCACTACCGACCGATATCTAAATTCCCTTCATTAACAAGAGATTTGGCTTTCATTTTAAATAAAGATACCGACGCCGATATGGTGGCTGATATCATTTATAACGTATCGGCCTTGATAAACAGAGTAGAACTATTTGATGAATTTGCACATGAAAGATTTGGAGATAATAACAAAAATATAGCGTTCCATCTCTACCTGCAGCATGCAGAACGTACACTCACAGACATTGAAGCAGACGATATAATCAATACAGTAGTAAAAGAAGTAGAAAATAATTTCAGCGCAAAACTGAGAGACAAATAATTAAACAAAACGCCGATAACTAGTTAACAGCGATTCACAAAAGGATTATATGAAAAGAATTTACATTAAAGAAACAGTGAAAAAAGTGGGGGAAACGGTAACGGTAATGGGTTGGGTGAATACCCGCAGGGATCACGGCAAAATTGTATTTATAGACATGCGAGACATAACTGGCTTATTGCAAATAGTGGTTGTCCCTGGCTCAGCAGCTTACGAAAAGATTAAAGACGTTAGACCGGAATGGGTATTGTCCCTCACTGGCCTCGTTAAAGCTCGTCCTGAAAAGTTGGTCAACACCAATCTGGTTACAGGCACAGTTGAAATGGAAGCAATTGATCTTGAAGTATTGAATGAGGCAAAAACTCCTCCTTTTGAAATTGATAAAAATACTCTTGGAATTGATGAAGAATTACGCTTAAAATACCGCTATCTCGACCTTCGCTCCGAAAGAATGACAAAGAATATAACTATGCGCCATGAAGTAATCCGATTTTTTAGAGAATATCTTTGGAAAGACGGCTTTCGCGAAATAGAAACCCCATATCTAACAAAATCGACGCCAGAAGGTGCTCGGGAGTATATAGTGCCTGCAAGACTTTATCCCGGCTACTTTTACGTATTGCCTCAAAGCCCACAACAGTTTAAACAACTTTTGATGGTTGGCGGCATGGAAAAATACTTTCAAATTGCCCGGTGTTTCCGCGATGAAGACCAAAGAGGGGACAGGCAACCTGAGTTCACGCAACTTGATATGGAGATGAGCTTTGTAAAACAAGAAGATGTTTGGGAGCTGATTGAAAATATGATGATTGAAATGGTTAAAACAGTTTGCCCAGATAAAAAGATTTCACAAGTACCATTTCCAAGAATTACGTATAAAGAATGTATGGAAAAATATGGTACAGATAAGCCCGATCTAAGGGAAAACAAGGAAGACAAAGAAGAACTAGCTTTTATGTGGTTAGTTGATGTGCCTTTATTCAAATATTCACAAACTGATAAAAAATTAGTTTCTTCCCATCATCCGTTTACGATGCCAAATGAAGAAGATATTCACCTTCTAGATGAAAAGCCAGAAGAAGCTAGAGCTTATGCCTATGATCTAGTTTTGAATGGTTTTGAAATTGCTGGCGGCTCAATCAGGATTCACAAAAGAGATATTCAAAACAGAATGTTTGATTTGCTTGGCGTATCAGAGGAAGAAAAAGGCAGAAGATTCGGACATATGTTGGAAGCTTTTGAATATGGCGCTCCTCCTCATGGCGGCATCGCACCCGGAATTGATCGTATCTGTGCTATTTTGGCCGGCGAAAATGTTATAAGAGAAGTCATGGCTTTTCCAAAGACAGGCGACGCCAGAGATGTGATGATGGATGCACCTTCGGCCATTTCCGAAAAACAACTCAAAGATGTTCATGTCCAATTAGCAGAAGAGGCCAAAGGCAAAGAGATTCATGGCTCAGACACGGTAATAGGAGACTAAGAAATAAAATTATCCGCACATACTTGGTGTTGAAATGATAGAAATGATCGGAATCCATGGATTCCGTATAAGTTACTATTAAAATATATAATAAAGTGTTTACGGAATGACTAATTTAATTCGATTAAATAAATTTCTTTCAGAATCTGGGGTTTGCTCTAGGCGTGAAGCCGATCAGCATATTCTTTCCGGAAAAGTTAAAATCAATGACAAAATTGCCTCTTTGGGGGATAAGGTTGATCCGGAAAAAGATCACGTTTATTTTTATGATAAATTAATAAAACCGCATAAAAACAATTTGGTTTATTACGCGGTGTATAAGCCAAAAGGGATTATATCTACTAGCAGTGATGAATTGAATCGTGAAAATGTAGTCTCTCTCGTGCCAGAAAAGCCAAGAGTATACCCGGTAGGAAGACTGGACAAAGATTCAGAAGGGCTGATCATCCTGACAAACGATGGTGATTTGACCTTGGAGCTATCTCATCCGAGCAGAGAACACGAAAAGGAATATGCTGTTAAAATTACGATTTCGAAACCTCAAGTTATAGAACAATCAGAATTAAAGAGATTAGAAAAAGAACTACGGAAGGGACTGGAAATTGATGGAACTATCATGAAAATGAAGAATACATCGATAAAAGCCCTATATAACAAATATTATCTATTAAATACCACGCTCACCACCGGTTACAACCGCCAGATAAGAAAAATGTGCGCCAAACTGGGGCTGGGGGTGATTGAGCTAAAAAGAATCAGGATAGGCAAGCTCAAATTGGATGGTTTGAAATTGCAACCAGGCAAATATAAACGTATTCTCAAGGAAGACATTATCTAATTTTACCCCTTGATGCTACTTTTTTATTGTCATCTCGATCCATCAAGAACCCGCCGCTGGACGGTATGAATTGAGGCGACTGTGTCCTGCGTAGCCTTGGCGAAGTAGGAGAGATCCTATCAATGTCTGAACACATTAATCTGAAGATTGCTTTTTCTTTCTTCGTCGAATTACAGATAGATCATAATGCCAAAATGATATCAATCTCCTTGCCAAATTATTGATATCCGCTATAATTTAATTATTCTATGATAATTAAAACATTCATAATTGCGTCTATAATAACCGAACTTTTGGGTTTGCACGGTTTGTCTGCTAAGTTCGACTCTGCAGTCGTCCGCGACAGGCAAGGAGCCCAGAAAGTTGCTGTGGCCTCCGACTTAGATTTAAAGTTGCCGCCCATTTTACCTAGGCCGAGAATAAAAAACGCAATATCTCCCAATATATATGCCAAGCATTTTATTCTCATCGACAATGAAAGCGGGGAAGTACTAGTAAAGGAAAACCACCGGGAAAAAGTACCGATCGCTTCCACAACAAAAATAATGTCGGCTATTGTCGCTTTGGAGAATTACGAACTTGATGACGTTGTTACTATATCTGAAAAAGCAGCATACCAAATAGGTGCCGATGCCTTTTTGAGAGTAGGCGAAGAAATTACAGTTGAAGAGCTCTTGTATTGCATGCTTATCAAATCAGGCAATGATTCAGCCTACGCTATTGCTGAACACATGAATTTGGATGGAGAAAAAGGCGTAACAAAATTTATTGCCAAAATGAACGAAAAAGCCAAAGAATTAGGTATGGCAGACACTGAATACCATGATCCTGCCGGACTTGATGTTACTGGTTTTTCTTCTGCCTATGACCTATCAGTTGCCACAAAAGAGGCGATGAAAAATACCAAGTTTAAAGAGATAGTAAAACTTTCTAAATATACCGCCCAAAGTGCTGATGGCCAAACATCACATGTGCTTGATAACTCAAATAGGCTGGTAAATCAATATGATTATCCTGGAGCACTTGGAGTTAAGACCGGCTATATGCCAGAAGCAGGGCACTGTCTTGTTGGTGCCGCCGAGAGAAATGGACATACTTTTATTGCTATAGTTCTAAATACTTATGCAGACACACCATCTGCTTCGGCCGACGAAACCAAGAAATTGCTTGATTGGGGCTTTTCTAACGTTTATTGGGAATGATGTCATAAGGCACTATTTAGAGAAAAATGACCATTCAGTATGAATGGTCATTTTTAAGTATATTATTCAGCTTTATTTACTGTTTTCCCAGGAAGCGAGAGCCTTCTCTGCAGCATCCAATTGAGCTCGTTGCTTGGAAGTACCTTCGCCTTCGCCAATCTTGTTCTTGCCAAGATATGCGCCAACTCGAAAGATTTTTGCATGATCTGGTCCTGATTCGGACAACACTTCATAAGTAGGAGTTATACCCATTCTTTCCTGAGCTAATTCTTGAAACTTACTTTTGGCATCGTAATATAGCTTATTCTCAATAATTTCAGTAAGTTTGTAACAGATATACTTTTCAATAAATTCCTGTACTACGTCAAACCCTTGATCTAAATATATTGCACCAATAAGCGCCTCGAAAGCGTTTGCCAAAATAAGGTCGCGGGCTTTACCGACATTTTTAGCTTCACCTCGCGAAGTCTTGATCAGAGCGTCAATGCCAATTTTTTTCGACTCAAAAGATAAAGATTCACCTTTGACAAGAGCGCTGCGCCAGTTAGTCATCTCGCCTTCAGGCTTGTCTGGATAGCCTTCGTACAAAAATTTGGTTACAGCTAATTCCAGCACGGCATCACCTAAAAATTCCATGCGCTCATTGTGCTCTAGGCCCAAGGATTTATGTTCATTGAGATATGATCTATGGATAAAGACTGTTTGAATTAAGCTCTTATCCTTAAATTCTATCCCAATAGATTTTTCGAATTCTTCTATTGGATTGTTGTTCATTGCCTTTTTGACTTTTCAATATTTAATTTATGAATCAGAATACCTTAATACTACTTTTTTTTGCTCTTAGTTTTAGTTTCAGGATTGATTTTTTGAAATACGGTGCCTAATACGCCATTTACGAATTTTGATGAATTGTCATTTCCAAACTGTTTTGCCAACTCAACAGCCTCATTGATTGCGACTTTTGGCGGTACATCCTTGGAGTATTTTAATTCAAAAATTGCAACTTTTAAAATAGTTTTATCGATAAGAGAAATTTGTTCAAGCGGCCATTCGGGGGCAGCTTCTACAATTTCTATTTCGATATCGCCAGAATATTTAAGAGCCCCATCAACCAAAACATTGACAAATTCAGCGTCAACATCGTTTTCATACTCAGTAATATTTCGAGCTTTTACATCTTCCAAAATAGAGTCATCACGAAATTCACATTCGTAAAGTGTCTGCATTGCAATCATTCTTGAAAGGTGGCGATTCATTTGCTTGAGTATTTAGTCCAAAGTATCAAGTATTAAACGATAATAAGAAATAATTTTCTTATATATTCATTATACATGATAGGTAAATTATTTAGCAATTACTTGAGTTTTTTTGTAAGTACCGCAATTATTGCAAACGGTATGATTAACTTTTGGCTCGTGACATTTTTCACAGTAAACAATAGCGCTAGAAGTCACTTTGTCGTGCATTCTTCGCATACCTTGCTTAGAATTATTAGTTCGCTTCTTTGGTTCTGCCATTTTTCCTCTAAACTTTCAATTTATGATCTTTATAAACTTTTAACTGATATATTATTGCATAAAGTAGTAAAAAAATCAACATTCATTGATTTGCTCTACTTTCCAAGGGGAAATCAAGGCATAGTAAATATTTAGCCCTTAACCACCAAGTTCACAAGCTTACCCGGGATGACAATAATTTTAACTATTTCTCCATCACCAATAAACTGCTTGGCCTTTTCCGAATCGACGGCTAATTTTTCAATCTCCTCTTTTGAAATAGCAGAATTTACCATCAAACGGTCTCTAACTTTTCCATTAACAGAGATAACTATTTCTATTTCGTCAGCTATTAAATAGATTGGATCATGTTCGGGCCACATTTCGTTGTCCAATAAGTCTAAATGTCCCATTTCTTTCCAAAGTTCTGAGGCAAGATGAGGAGCGATCGGAAACAATAACCGAATGAATTTTTCATAAGATGTCTTAGAGATTGAGCCTTCTTTTTCAATGACATTGTTCATTTCCATCAATTTGGAAACAACAGTATTGAAACGGAAAGCTTCTATGTCCTCAGAAATGCCTTTGATGGTTTGGTTCAATTTGACCAACAACTGTTTCGAATCTTGATGATCTTCTTTAGCCAAGGAATAATTTTTGAATAAACGGGTCAAAAATCTATAAACTCCTTGCACTGCAGCGGTGCTCCAGGCAGACTCTTGGTCATACGGGCCGATAAACATAACATAAGCACGCAACGTATCGGCACCGAATTGACTGGTTATGTCATCGGGATTTATCACATTACCAAAAGATTTGCTCATTTTCCTGCCATCAGGTCCTAAAATAATACCGTGAGCAATTCGTTTTTGATATGGTTCAGGACCAGGAACTGCTTTTAGATCAAAAAGAAATTTATGCCAAAAGCGTGAGTACAGTAAATGCAAGGTTGTATGCTCCATGCCTCCGTTGTATAAGTCTACAGGCATCCAATATTTTAATTTGTCATCACTTGCAAATTGCTCACTATTTTTAGGATCGCAATATCTGAGAAAATACCAGGAAGAACCGGCCCAGTTTGGCATAGTATCAGTTTCTCTTTTTGCCTGAACGCCACACTTAGGGCAAGCAACATTAAGCCAGTCAGTTATGGCAGCAAGAGGGGACTCTCCGGTATCAGTTGGTTCATAGTGCTCGACATCAGGCAAAGTTAGTGGTAATTGATCTTCTGGTAACGGAATTTTACCGCACTTATCACAATGAATGATTGGAATCGGCTCGCCCCAATAATGCTGTCGAGAAAAGACCCAATCGCGAAGTTTAAAGTTGACCGTAAAGTCCCCAGCACCAATTTCCTTCAATTTCTCGGTGATTTTAATCTTAGCCTCATTAGAAGAAAGACCAGTAAATTCACCGGAATTGATCGACTTTCCATAATCAGCAAAAGAGTAATTTTTCTTTTGAAAACGGTCGAAACCAATGGTGTTAAATTTGTGAGTAGTTTTCTTCATTACTTCATCGAATGTCAGCCACAAAACCTTCAAATGTCCTTTTTCTTCATCGTTGACATCGTATTGGTTCTCGTCTATCAAACGACAAAGAATCGGCTGGTCAAAACGTTCACGCCAGACCTTCTTGTTGTCCGTAAAAAAATGCATTTCTATCTGACCGCCAAGTTTTTCAATTGGCTCAATTTTATAGCCAGTTTCCTCTAATACTTCACGCGCAACAGCTTCTTCTGGAGTCTCGCCTTCATCAATACCACCGGCAACAGGGGAGTGCCAACCAAATTCGTTCCAATAGATCATCAAGAACTTTTTTCCTTCTTTATCGGGCACAATTGCTGTTACTGTATGTCTTGTTTCCTCATCTTCGTGTTTTTCCCCTTCCACAGGTAGGACAACTTCTTTTATTGAAATATCGTACTTCTTTGCAAATTCCCAATCTCTTTCATCATGAGCAGGAACAGCCATCACAGCGCCTGTACCGTAATTTGCCAAGACGTAATCGGCCGCATACACATCAACTTCTTCATTATTGATCGGATTGATTGCCTTTATGCCCTCCAATTTAACGCCGGTTTTTTCCTTAGCCAATTCGGTGCGCTCCATATCAGATTTTTTCTTAGCTTGATCAATATAATTTTGTACGTCTTCAGGATTGGAAATTTGAGGCTTAAGATTCTCAATGAGCGGATGCTCTGGCGCCAAAACAACATAAGTGCAACCGAATAAGGTGTCAGATCGAGTGGTGAACACTTCTATCGTGCTATTATCTTCGCCTTGCGACTGACTGACTTTCGACTTTAAACTTTCGACTTTAAACTTAATTAAAGATCCCATTGATTTGCCAATCCAATTCACTTGCTGAGTTTTAATTTTGGGTAAATAATCAACCAAATCAAGGTCCGAAATCAATCTGTCGGCATACGACGTAATTCGGAGCATCCATTGTTTCTGCATTTTTTTGAATACTTCCGTTCCGCAACGCTCGCATTTACCATTAATCACTTCTTCATTGGCAAGACCAATTTTGTCCTTAGAACACCAATTGATCGGCATTTCCGCTTGGAAAGCTAGGCGAGGCGTAGTTGTGTCATCGTCAGCAACCTCAATCAAATTACCATCTACTACCGCATGTTTATAAAACTGCAAAAATATCCACTGAGTCCATTTATAATAAGCGGGGTCGGTAGTATTCACCTCCCTATTCCAATCAAAAGACATGCCGATTGAGCTCATTTGTTTTTTAAAAGTGGCAATATTATCTTCGGTTGCTTTTTGAGGCTTGATTTTGTTTTTTATTGCATAATTCTCTGTGGGAAGACCAAACGCATCAAATCCTATAGGGAAAAGCACATTGTACCCTTGCATTCTTTTCATGCGGCAATAGGCGTCAGAGGCACCATAGCCCATACAATGCCCCACGTGAAGACCAGAACCCGAAGGGTAGGGGAATTCTACAAGATGATAATGCTTTGGTTTATCGTCAAAATCCATTGATTTAGAAGGTTGCGCCTCTTGCCATATTCTTTGCCACCTTGATTCAATTTCTTTAAAGTTGTATTGATTTTCCATAATAAAAAGAGTTAATGCTAGACTTCCTATAACATAGCATGTTAAAGAAAAAATTTGAATGACAAAAGAAAACGTAAATGAAAATGAATTTGTTTTGTTCCATCTTATCTTGAATAAATAGTTTGTCAAATGTATTATTTCAAGGCTCGCTAAAAAAAGCGGGTAATCTCACTTGGGAGGCATACTTGATGAGAAAAATCATGTATATCTCATTGTTCACACTGGTAGTGGCGATCCTGTTTGGATCTGTGACTACAGCCAGTGAACGAGGTCGGCGCAATACGCGCATCGCCCTTGCGATTGGCGCTATCGCGGCGGCGATAGGGGGACACGAAAGGGCAGCAATTGCCCTTGGCGGTGGTGCGCTGTACTTCAATCATCGCTACAACGAGAAACGGTATGAGAACAGAGAACGCCAGCGATATTATGGATCTCAATATTCTCAACCACGGAGCGAAAATCGATACTACCGCGAAAGTCGCGAGCGGAATTACTACCGCCACGACTATCGACCAAGCTATCGGCACAACTCCGGAAGCGACTACCGTTACCGGGAGTATCGCTACAATGAGCGAACTTACCAGAACAAAGGATGCGATAGCGGAAGATACTACCACTATCGTCCTTGCGACCGTTAGTTGCTATCTAGGGAGGCGCCAGCCAGGCGCCTCCCACTCATAATTAAAAAAGAAAATTAGAGAATAATTATTTTATTAACCATAAGTAATACGAATAGCCCATATGCCTGAGACACTCAAAGACAGTAATAGACAACCATATATAGTATACTCAATATTTAGCTACAACTTGCTCTTGAGTATACTTTTGATTTTAAGGTTAAAGAGTGATAATATTGAATTCGCCAAACAATCAAGGAGGCGGCAAAATGTGCCAAAGAAAAAGGATATTGCCAGCTAAAATAAATGAAGCGATTTGAGATGGCATCCGGACAAGAGAATAGCTGGGCATCATCAAGCGAGTCACTAGTGAAATCATAGAAGTCCAAAAACAAAGAACAATCCCTGACCGTATCCCGCAGAAATCCGCCACATAGGGGATTGATTAAGCCCCGCTACCCCATGAGCGCCATACCGCCTCATGGGGTTTTAATATCTTTGCCCATATCTTGCTAGCATCTTAGTAACAATGTTAAACTAAAATAAAGTAAATTTGAGATTAAATAAACAAATCAATAGCTATAGCTCTTTTAAATAAAGGCGGCTCAAAGGAGAAATCAAATGGCTAGCAAAAAAATTATTTTAAGTATTGTATCTACAGTTTTACTGTGCATTGTTTTAGTATTTTTTCTTTCTAATTTCCAAGCCAATGAAATACCTGTTCCTATATCAATAAGATTACCGGTGGATAATGAGAGATTTATTTACGTAAATAATCCTTTAATCCAGGGCAAAGGTACTCCAGGAGACGAGTTGAGGATTTATGATAATGACAATATTATAGGATCAGCAACAGTTGAACAGGACGGCAATTTTTATTTTAAGCCTGAAGGTCTAACCAATGGTAACCATAAATTAACTGTCAATAAAAGTACTGACGAATATGAATCTTCAACCGTCACGATAGCCGTTGATATTTCCGATCAATCAAAAGCTATACTTAAGTCTAATAATACAAGGATTTTAGAAAACGATCATGCTTTTTATGCTAATGGCGTCAATGAATTTGAATCAATAATTAAAATGATGGGGGCGCCAGAAGAAGTTGAAGCTCATTTTTTAACCGCAGAGAAATTAGGAATCAAGATGATCAGAGTGATCAATTACATGATGGATGACATGGCTCTTCCGAATCCAGTTACGGCGCCATTAGTACAAGCAGCTGACGGGGGGAGTCTCACGCCTGGTCAGTATGTTTACAAGTATACTTGCGCTAATTTAAGTAAAGATTCATTCAACTACACTACAGCAGAGACATTACCCAGTCCTGCTTCATCGACTATCATTATTGGAGAATCAAAAAAAGCAGTATTAGCACTTAACCCATGTGCACAATCTTATCGATATCTGATCTATCGAAGGAGTTCCACTGATCCAGTAGGCAGCGAGAAGTATTTGGGCTTTGTTGAGGCACCCGCTGGACAAATCGCAACTTTCAAGGATGACGGGGGCTATAACCCAGCAACAACATGGTCCGATCCTACCAATTCGCCAGTATTGGAAACGCAAGTAAGGGACGCAAGTGCCACTACTACTTTAGAGCCAGGAGCTTATGTCTACAAGTACACCTATAATCAACAGCGTAAACCAAACGAAAGAGATGAAAAGTTTATTGTATCCGGCGATCACTTTACTGCGGGCAGTGTGAGCGCTCAGATCAACGTGGCTTCGGGTCAAGCCGTAAAAATAACCATTCCGATGCAAAATTTCCCCTGGATCTCAATTTATCGAAAGAAAGCTACTGATCCAGAGGGTGCCGAAAAGTTAATTTCGTTCTCAAGAAATACAACAGGCAACGTAATATACGTAGATCAAGGTCAGTCCGGCTCTTCTGCAATACCCACCACTAATACAACGGTGAATATAAATATGCCAACAGTAAATGAAACCCACAACAATCCGAGAACACAATGGCCGACATCTCAGAGCAAAGCCTACATGACCGGCTTTGGAAATTGGAATGAAGACGCACTTATTGCTGCTGATAGAGTGATGGCTTTAGCCAAGAAGCATAACATTAGAATCATGTTTACTTTTTTAGATCAACACGACAATAACACAGGTGGCATAAGGGAAATTGCCAGAAATTGCGCCGTGCCAAACAAAAGTTTTTTTACTGACGGTTGTTCTAAAACTATGATGAACCAAATAATTACGAAATTTGTTCAAAGGAAAAATACCGTTACCGGCACAATTTACAAAGATGACCCAGCCATCTTCGCTTGGGAATTGATCAACGAACCATATGAAATAAATGGAGGGCAAGAATTTGCCAACTGGGTTAACAAAGTCGGCACATATGTCAAAACTCTCGATCCAAATCACATGTTATCTTCCGGCGATGATGGAAGTATATGGTTCACACACAATGCCGAGAATGCTTATAACGCAAATAACTTCCACGATTTTGTTACGAAAGGAAATATTACGCCCATTGATCTTTTAACCTGGCATGGCTATCCAGAATCAGACGGCTTTGTCTTTAATCATGGATCCTACGGCGAATTCAAGCCTGATCCAATAAAAGATGCAACTTGGATTGAAAAATATGGCCCGGTCTATGGGCCGATAAATATAGACAAAGCGATCGGACAACTACGCCTCCACGCTCATTATGCAGAACTGCTAAACAAACCTGTCGTATTTGGCGAGTGGGGTGTCAATTGGAAAGCGGCCACAGGTGCTGATTGGATTTCCAGAATATCAAGCTCAATTATAAATGAGAAACCCGACGTTGTAAAAGGGGAGGATGTTTTCTCTGGTATAGATTATACGCTAACCCCCCTAGATAACTGGATTACTTCAGATCAATGGAGCGCAGATTTAGCTAAAGATAACACCATGCAATACAACGGCCACCCTAGCCTGAAAGTCACACCAAAAAGTTGGCTTGATTCAGGATCAAATAGACAATATGCAAGAAAAGTTACTTCAATTAAATTTCCAATTAAGGGGAATCACCCTTACTGGTTTGAATTCTCTGCTTATAATCCCAATGACATCGGCTTCAAAGTTGGCATAACAGCTTATTATAAAAATGGAATAAGAACAGAACTAGATTGGAAATATGGCGTTGTCTTTCAAAATGATACATCTTTTCATACCCAAAACAGATTTAGCTTAATGTTATGTGAACTGACAATGCCGGACGCAGATCAGATAGAAATAAGCCTAGACATGGTCAATGCAAACGAAACACAATCCGCATGGCTTGGAGAAGCACATCTTTACGAATTGAATGCTCCTGGTGCAACCAAAGATTCAACTTTTTCCACGACCGGCTGGTGGTCCTTACCTGACCCTGAAGGATTAGGGAATGCAACAAATTCAGAGGCATTAAAAATAGCCGCAATAAATTTTGCGAAAAAGAGTATGTCCGAATTGTCGCCACTTGCACCCATGCCTCTTCACATGACTCTATCGGGATCTTCCGAATTTATCCAAAATGGAGATACAGTCACTTACACGATCACATTATCAAATCCCAATACCACCGAATCCACGAACGCTGTCGTCACAAGCCCCCTACCTTACAACTGTAGTCAATTTGGCGGATGCTACATCTTAAGGGATTCCGCGACCATAAGTGGAGCAACAGGAACTTCTATCTTTGAAAATTCCAAACTGTCTTGGACCATTCCGACAGTTCCCACCAACGATGTGACGTTAACGTATCAAATAAAAATGGGGGCGACACCTGCTAACTAGTAAATATTTAATCAGTACTGGAATATTACTGATTGAGTCCATAAAAGCAACATCACCAGCAGTGAATATCCAAAAGAAACAATTGTTGACCAACAGAAGAAAAAATAGTAGTGTATGAGAGTAATTTTGGGCAGAATAATATTGAGTCCATTATTATAAATTTTAGGGCCCATAGTTCAGTTGGCTAGAACGCTTCGCTGGCAGCGAAGAGGTCAGCGGTTCAAATCCGATTGGGTCCACCAAATCGGATTTCATTTCAAAAAAAAACCGTTTATACCGAATGGGAGCGATAAATTGGGTGTTCCGAACCCTGTTTCCAAGGAGTATTTTGGGTTCTCGGTAAAGATCATATTGTGTATCAGTTTTTTCATCTCATTACTCGAGTTTTTCCATGTTTCAGCAGGTGTTCCGAGAAATTTTAAGGCCA
Organism: Patescibacteria group bacterium; assembly: GCA_038216025.1. Classification (GTDB taxonomy): domain Bacteria; phylum Patescibacteriota; class UBA1384; order XYA2-FULL-43-10; family 1-14-0-10-43-13; genus JBBQQK01. The sequence continues at coordinate 81 of JBBQQK010000006.1, read as the reverse complement.
AATTAAGCGCTTCGTTAATGTCGGGCGTTTTTTTGATTTCAGGCGCAGTTTCTAGTGCTTTGATCTGCTTATCTAAGTCCT
>JBBQQK010000005.1:0-31548 GCA_038216025.1 Patescibacteria group bacterium | reverse complement strand
AGCGATACGCTCACTGATCCAAAATTACAACCATTCACTGGAGAACATAATGAGAGTTAGAACAGGAATTGTCCGAAGATCAAAGCATAAGAAAATTCTTAAGCTGGCTAAGGGCTATCAAGGAAGAAGAAAATCAGTTTTCAAGTTAGCTAAACAAGCTGTCTTAAAAGCTGGTCAATATTCTTACAGAGACAGAAAAGTCAAAAAAAGAGTAATGAGATCAGCATGGATCGTAACCCTAAACGCCGCTGTAAGAGGTTTTGGTATGAGCTATTCTGTTTTCATTAAGAAGCTAAGCGACGCAAAAGTAGAACTCGATCGAAAAACTTTGGCCAATTTAGCTAAAAACGAGCCTCAAACCTTTGAGGCAGTCATGAAGCAAATCAACAAATAGATCTAAAATAAAATTCAGTAACAAAAGCTCCCTACACAGGGAGCTTTTGTTTATGCAGGTCGAAGATTGCAAAGGAGAACAAACCCAAAACAATAATAATATCGGCCGCATTGAACGAAGGGATAAAAGTAAAATCGATATAATCATTGACTCCGCCAAAGACAATTCTTTCAAAAAGATTGCTCAGGATGGCTCCTATGAAAACAAACCACAACAACGAGCCTTTTCTCCATAGAAGGACAAAGGCTACCAAAAAAATTGCCAGAGAGGCAATCCCCAGAATGTTATTGTTTAAGACACCTAAAATTATGCCTTTGTTTAAATTGCAAACACTAAATTCACAAGCAACTAACCTCGCTGCCTGTAAAAAAATAAAAACTAGAATTGAAACAAAAAAAGAATAAAGAACGGGCTTAGCCATTGTTCAAATCTTTGCACGTGACACACAATTCAGCATAAGGCATTATCTCCAAGCGGCCCTCCTCTATCGACTTTTGGCACTTAGAACATTGTCCGTAAGTTTTATTTTCTATGGACAAAATAGCTTTGTTCACTTTTGCCAACAAAAAACTCATCTGTTCTTCTATTGAGAGATTATTTTCATAGTCAGATATTTCTTGAGCATTGTCTTCGTCATCAAAACCGTAATCTTGAAATTCTTTTAGTTTGGATATTCTCTCTTTCAAACGTTTTTTTTCTTCCAACAATATGTTTTTCTGCTTTTTTACAAATTCGTCATTATACTGCATTTTTTCTCCTTCGATCTAATAATATCACGAATCCTATAAAAATTATAGAAAACGCAAGGATAACCAAGTCGACAATCTGACTGATGGATAAGAAACCTAAATTTATCAGATTTTCCCTTTGAAAATCTATTAGAAATCTTCCTAAGACATATAATAGTACAGTCAGGCCAAAAATCAAGCCCTGCAGTCTCATTACTTTTTTCCTAAAGAAGAGCATCAAAGAAAATAATACGGCTCCCCAGATCAACTCTAGCATTGTTATCGGAATTGAGAAATCAGATACAATTAAGTAACCCATATACTCCCCCGACAATACGTCTCCTAGTCGTCCTATCACTAGTCCTAGCAAAAAACCAATGCTAAAATAATCAAGCCAAAGATCCAGCGGTTTTTTTTTGAAAGATAAAATAATGGCCAAGGTTATTCCACCAAAGACAAATCCGCCATAAGAAACCAGCCCTCCCTCCCAAATCTTATAAAATTCATACCAACTTTCAAATTGATTTCTATAGGCGATAAAGTAAAAAAGTCTGGCGCCAACAACGCCCGAGAGCAAAGATATGAACAAATAGTCCTCTACCTTCTCCAAAATGTTGCCATCTCTTTTAGCCAAGAGGTAGCTGCATAGGCCGCCAATGAAGACAGCCGCTATTATAGACATGCCATGGATTAAGTGTAATAAGTTTAAGCTTTTCATATTATCTAACAAAGATTCACTTAGTATTAGATTAATTTTTCCATAAGCACTATAATATTAAGTACATTATAAAGTTTATAATTATAGTCTGCAGTCTTCAAGCCTTAGATTAATTCTTTCGCTTAACTAGCTATAATAATTGACCATTGTGTTATCTAATTGGTAAAATATATAAGAAATAATAAAAAACACATGGAATACAACAACGATCAAGAAAAACATTCTGAAGAGTTAAACAATTTAGAAGTAGAAAGCAACCCAGCAAAGGATTTTCTTTACTTTATTTTTGATCTTCTAAAAACCGGCCTTATTGTTTTTATTATCGCTTTTGCGCTTCGATACTTTGTTGTCCAACCATTTATTGTAGATGGCGAATCCATGATGCCAAATTTCGTCAACAATGAATATATCTTGGCAGAAAAGGTTTCATACCTTGCCGGACAACCCAAAAGAGGCGACGTAGTTATCTTTCGCTACCCTGGCAACCCAAGTATCAGTTACATCAAAAGAATTATTGGTGTGCCGGGAGAAAAGGTTGTTATATCAGAGAACGAAGTTAAGATCCACAACAATGAACATCCCGATGGTGTTGTTTTAAAAGAGAACTATTTACCAAATTACACTTTAACCCTGCCACAAGACTCCAAATCGGAAGAATCTGTTTTGGGAGAGAATGAGTACTTTGTAATGGGCGACAACAGACAACATTCTTCTGATTCTAGAGAATGGGGAAAGCTGCCAGAACAGAACATCATTGGCCGAGCATGGCTAACTATCTTGCCACTCGATAAATTTGGTATTCAGAACAGAATAGCATACACCGAATTAAGCATGCTGTGGAACAAACTGCTAGCAAGAATATAAATTAGATAGTCCTCAGTTATAAGTCGATAGTCTTCAGTCGCAAGTCTTTAGTCGTTAGTCGTTAGTCGTTAGTTCACGGTTAGTCATCAGTTTCAAGTCTTTAGTCTCTAGTGCTTGATTCTTAAAACTTTAATCCTTGAATCTTGACCTAGTCTATATCTATGAATATCGGGGAGCCTTCCATTGGATAGACATCCCTTATTCTGTTTTCTAAAAATCTAATTTGAGTATAGTGAGGAGACTTCTTTTTGTTGCCTTTGGCTTTTCCTTTGTACTTGAGTTCGAAAATAGGAGGATTGTTCTTCTTCTGCCTTAGAAGAGTTAGTCCTTCTAGTTGCATATTAGATCCCTTAGCAAATTGTAAAATCTCATCTAAATCCTGCTGCGGTATGGTTGTTTTTCTGTTCTCGTCGACTCTCAATACTTGATTTAGGAGAGCGTTCACATTTTCGCCTTCTTTAGCCGAGATAAATACAACCGGAAGCCAAGGCGTAAAATTGAGCTTTTCCTGTAAAAAAGCCAAAATTTTACCCATAAATTCGGTTCGGTCTGCATCACTTAAATCAATCTTATTTACTGCCAAAATCAAGCCTTTGCCCCATTCTTTGGCGTCGCCCAGAATATTTGCGTCTTTTGCAACCAAACCTTCAATTGAATCAATAACGAGGATAGCAATATCGCTTTCTTTTAAAGCCCGATAGGACCTTAGAACAGAATAATCTTCGACACTGCCTCGAGGTATTTTTCCTTTTCGGCGTATGCCGGCGGTATCGACAAGCTTAATATTCTTGCCTTTATAATTTTTTATTACATCAATTATATCTCTGGTCGTGCCAGCTTCTTCTGAAACAATTGATCTGCTTTCGCCGGCAATTTGGTTTAAAAGAGTAGATTTACCAACATTTGGCCGTCCGATAATAGCTAGATTGATATCAATCTTAACATCTTCTTCTGGTTTTTCTTTTTGAAGAGAAAGTTTCTCAATAATTAGATCCAGCATATCGCCAGTATTTTTACCGCTTATAGCAGATACTCCGATAATCTCGGAAAAATTGCCTAAACGTCTAAATTCTTCAATATCAGTGAGCCGCTCGAGATTATCAGCCTTATTTATGATCAGAATAACATCTTTTCCGGTTTTCAAAAGCTTTCTAGCAACCATGCGGTCTATACGATTATCTTTTTGAGTCCAGTCGACAATGAAAAGAATCAGATCAGCACTTTCAATCGCGAAATCGGCGCTAGTTTGCATGTTTTCGGCCAATTCGCCTTCCGCTTTTTCGATTCCAGCCAGATCAACCAAGTTGAATCGAGCGCCGGCCCAATCTACTTCGCCAAAAAGACGATCCCTGGTTGTACCGGGAACTGGAGTCTCAATAGCTTGTCTTTTGCCTATCAATCGATTGAATAAAGTAGACTTGCCAACATTTGGCCGTCCAACAAGCGCTACAGTTTTATAACTTTCTTTTTGCATAATAATTATGATAACATTTTTTTATATTTTTGGCAATAATAAAAAATAGCCGGCCCGCCTAAGGTTATACCCCGTGTGGCGAACGGCTCGCGGTTTTAGCACCATCCTGATAGGAATAGTATGAATAGCACCCCAATATGTAGTTGTTTATTGCATCATTACAACTTTCTTTAGTTACCTTAATACTCTCAACATACTGGAACATCACCTTTAAATCCTTTATGCTAAAAACATGATAGTAGAAATCATTCCTGCCAAGCGTACCAATCCCGAAAGGGAAATTTTTTCATATTCAGTACCAAAAGAGCTGGAAGAAAAAATCAAGATTGGTTCTATTGTAGAAATTCCCTTCGGCAAATATGGTATCAAAGGTGTTATTTTTAAGTGTCATTGCGAGGCGCAAGGCAACGAAGCAATCTCTCATGATGGATTGCCACGACCTTCGACCGGTCTCGGGTCTCGCAATGACGCAGGGTATGAGCTTAAGAATATTACTTCTGTCAATGAGCAATTTGCCTTGCCGGAGCATTACCTGAAAATAGCCCAATGGGTTTCTTTGTACTATCTTTGCTCGCTAGGCGAAGCTGTATCGCTTTTTCTGCCGCCAAAGGCAGTCAAATCCAGAAAATCCAATACTATTTCAACGGCTCAGGTACATGAGTCGTTGAAACTTAACACTGAGCAAGCCGAAGTATTTAAGAATATTTCGGACCGACTTTCGATTAAAGACAAAAAACCGGTTCTTCTTCACGGTGTAACAGGCAGCGGCAAAACTGAAATTTATCTAAAACTTGTTGAAGAAAATATTAAAAATAATAAGCAAGCAATTATTTTAGTGCCTGAAATTATGCTTGCAACTCAGGTTGTCGAGCAATTTAAAAAGCGTTTCGGCGACATCATTGCTCTGATGCACTCAAATTTATCCGCCTCAGAAAGATTCGCTAGCTATCAACAATTTTCCAACAACACAAAGTCTATTCTAATAGGACCACGCTCAGCCTTGCTGGTACCGACAGATAACCTTGGATTGATAATCATAGACGAAGAACAAGAAGATGCTTACAAGCAAGAGAAGTCGCCTCGCTATCACGCAGTCGATCTTGCAAAGAAGATTGCGGAGCACTCAGACGCACTCCTTCTCCTTGGCTCCGCTACCCCAAGAATTGAGGACTACAAGGAAATCGACATTCAATTTCACTTCAAGCTCATGAATCGCTACCACCAGATGATTCTTCCCCCGGCCGAAGTCATTGATTTAAAAAATGAAATTAAATACAAAAACTTCTCACCCATTTCGACCAGACTACAAGAGGAGATAGCCCAGATCTTGAAGGCTAAAAAACAAGCAATCCTTTTCATAAATAGAAGAGGTACAGCAACTTTTGTGTCTTGTCGCGATTGCGGCGAAGTAATCCAATGTCCCCACTGCGCGATCCCAATGGTCTATCACATAAATTTTAATAGCAACTACCTGAATTGTCACCACTGCGATTTCAAATCAAAAACGCCGGATATTTGTCCCGCCTGCAGCGGCGCTCGCATAAAATTCTTTGGAACGGGTATTGAGAAAATTGAATTAGAGGTAGAAAGATTATTCCCTAAAGCTAAGATCAAAAGAGTTGATTCTACCAGCATGGAAAATAAAGGCGAATACGCAAAACTCTACAAAGATTTGAAAGAGAAAAACATAGATATTTTGATCGGAACCCAGATCGTCGCAAAAGGCTTGGACTTACCGGAAGTCGATCTGGTTGGTGTAATATCGGCCGATACAGGGCTTCACTTGCCCAACTACCGGGCAAACGAGAAAATTTTCCAAATCATAACTCAAGTTTCCGGACGTTCGGGAAGAAAAAACAATATTGGCAAAACTATTATTCAAACTTACTGGCCGGAATCCAGATCTATTCAATATTCGGCACTGCACGACTATGATGGTTTTTATAAAGATGAGATCTTGGACCGCAAAGAACTTGGCTATCCTCCGTTCAAAAAAATCATCAGGATTATTTCTGAAGACAAAAATCTCATTAAAGCGAAGAAAGACTTGTCGATCATTGCAAATTTATTGAAAGAAAAAAATATCGATTCAATTGGACCAGCCCCCTGCTTCTTGTCAAAAATCAATAATAAATTCAGATTCCACATAATCATCAAGACAGACAAATGGCCAAACAGTGAAATAAGAGAAATATTTTATTCAAATCCTTATTTGACATGGGACGTTGAACCCACGAATTTATTATAAGTTAAAATAATAGTCGCATTCCATGTTTTTAGTCTTGACGAAATCTCCCTTGGAAAGTATGATAAAAGACGAAAATAAGAAATATCAGTACACAAATGTCTTTAAAAATTCACAAAACTACAGATCCTATCCTGCGAGCTGAATGTGAACCAGTGACCGATTTTGGTGTGGATTTCCAAAAATTCATAGACGACATGATCGAAACGATGCACAAGAAAAATGGTATCGGCTTGGCCGCGCCTCAAGTCGGCGTTGCTAAAAAAGTGTTCATTTGTCAATTTGAAGGTGAAAAATCAACAACAGAGAATCGAAAGGGCATCCCGGAAATACCGCTGACCGTAATGTGCAACCCCAAAATAACTTGGCTTGCGGAAGATCAAGTTTTGATGGTTGAAGGCTGCTTATCTTTTCCAGGCATGGAACGAGTTGTAAACCGACCAAAAGAAGCGATAATAAAAGGTCAAGACCGCCATGGCAACAATATTGAACTGAAAGTTGACGGCTTGTTTGCACGGGTTATTCAACATGAATATGATCATTTGAATTCGACTTTACTGATAGACAAGGGCGAAAAGCACCAAATTGTATTTATCGGTACAGGCAGCTTGGGAATAAAAGCACTGGAAGCTTTGAACCGCGACCCTCAATATGAAATATTGTTAGTGATAACAGGAGAAGAAAAAGCTATAACAGGCCGCAAAGTGGCCGAAAACCCTATCTTCGAAATAGCTGAACATCACAAATTGCCCATCCTGAAAACAGCTAATATAAAAGATCCTGAAGTAATTGAGCGAGTTAAAAAACTAAACCCTGACCTTGGCATAATGGCGGATTTTGGCCAAATCATACCGAAAGAGATGCTGGACATCTTCAAATACGGACTTCTCAATATACATCCTTCGCTTCTGCCTCTTTACAGAGGGCCGTCCCCCGTTCAGTACACTATCTTAAACGGTGATAAATTTGCAGGAGTGACTATCATGTTAACTTCAGCAAAAATGGATGCCGGCCCCACCATAACTCAAGGCAAAGTTGAACTCTACGGAAACGAAACAACCACAATATTGAAAGACTATCTCGGCCAATATGGCGCCAACTTGCTTATGAACGCTATCCCCTATTACATAACCGGCGACTTGCCTCCAGTCGCCCAAGAAGAGGAAAGGGCTATCTTCTCTCACATCATAAAGAAAGTTGACGGCTACGTTGAAACATCAACACCGGCTGTCGAAGTTGACCGCAAAATACGCGCCTTTGACAACTGGCCGAAAGCTTGGACAAAAATCAACGACAAAAGAGTATTGCTGATTTCTGGTCACTTTGAAGAGGACGGCCTTTATCTTCTTGATTTGGTCAAACCGGAAGGAAAAAAGATTATGAATTATTCTGATTTTATCAACGGATACAAGACGGAAATAAGCTTCAAGTGATATCTGGCACTCCCAATAAAATTTCATTTTCTAAAGCGATTTATTATACAAGCAACTGAAAACTAGAGGCTTAAGACTGAAAATTGTTTTAGGTTGACATTTTGACGTAAATTTGTTAAATTAATACATAGTTTTTAATATTCCTAGGAGAAATTTAATGTTAATGATTCGTTTAACCAGAGTTGGCAAGACAAACAGCCCTCATTACAGAGTTGTTGTTGCTGATAAAAAAAGAGCTGTAAAGGGTAAGTTTATCGAAATTATAGGACACTATAGCCCAACTTCAACTCCAAGAGATCTCGTGATCAAAAAAGATAGAGCTACTTTTTGGATGGGCCAAGGCGCACAAACATCCGACACTGTTCGCAACCTTATGGTAGATCTAGGTATTTTAGAGGAAAAAGTCAACAAAAAGTTCTCTAAAGAGTTCACTAAAAAGCAAATCAAAGAAGGTGTAGACAAAAAACCAGTTGTTGCTGAGGTAAAAGAGGAAGCAGAAGCTGTGGTAACGGAAGCACCAGCAGAAGAAACTGAAGTTGCAGTAGAAGTTGAAACTCCTGTTGTTGAAGAAAAAGCTCCTGAAGCTGAACCAGAGAAGACTGAAGTTGAAACTACTGAAAAAGAGTAATTTTTTATTGACAGTATATTAGTCTTATTTTTGTACTCACGTTCGATGTTCAATCCGATAATACTCGTTTAGGCAAAATTGATATTTAACTTTTTCTTTTGAATTTGATAAAATTTAGAGGAAAGAGCAATTAATGAGAAAACACTTGAAAAGTGTGAAGAAAGGAAACGAGATGGATCAAGACCAGAAATTCGTGGAGGACATCATCAAGGCGATTGTCGACACCCCGGAAAATGTTAAGACCGATCGAACGATCGATGAGAGGGGCGTTTTAATTAAACTTTATGTCGATCCTTCAGATATGGGTAAAGTCATCGGAAAAGATGGCAAAACAGCAAAAGCAGTCCGCACTCTTCTAAGGGTCATCGGCGCCAAAAACAATGCTAGACTTAATCTAAAGATCGTAGAGCCTGATGGCGGCGATGCAGAAGATGGCGACAGCAGAGACAGAAGAAGCTATGACGAAGAAAAAGTAGCTGCTCCTACCAAACCAACCAAGACAGCAACTATAGATGATATTCCGAACGACGTATTAGCGTAACCATCTGAATACTATACAAGAGACCGCCACAGCTCTTTGCTTGGCGGCTCTTTGTATAAATTGTCCATTTATCACTTTTAAATTTTCATTTATTTGCCATTTGGAAATTTCTGAATGATCAATGACTAAATGATAATTAAATAGTTAATTGTTAAATGAAAAATCAGAAATGAAAATCACTATCTTAACTTTATTTCCTCAAATGTTCGAAGGAATTTTTTCTGAGAGCATCATCAAACACGCCATTAGCAAAGGAGTTGTTGAGATTGATGTGGTTAACTTTCGGGATTTTGCTGAAGATAAACACCAAGTCGTCGATGATACCCCTTATGGTGGTGGTGCAGGCATGGTACTCAAAGTCGATGTGATGGATAAGGCCATTATCCAGTCAAAAGTCGTCAGTCAAAAGTCGTCAGGAAAAGAGCGGACTATTTTAATGACTCCTCAAGGAAAACCGTTTGACCAAGATAAGGCTCACGAACTGGCTAAACTTGACAATATAGTTCTTGTTTGCGGTCACTATGAAGGCTTTGACGAAAGAATAAGAGAACACTTAGTCGATGAGGAAATTTCTCTTGGCGACTTTGTACTTTCCGGCGGTGAAATACCAGCCATGGCAATCGCAGATGCTGTAGTTCGACTAATCCCTGGAGCTCTAGGAAAAGACAAGTCTGCAGAAGATGAAACCTTTTCTATCGATGGCAAACGGTTGTTAGAATACCCTCAATACACCCGTCCCGTTGAATACAAAGGGTGGAAAGTGCCGGATGTACTTTTGTCCGGAAATCATGCGGAAATAGACAAATGGCGGAAAGAACAAGCGATTGAAAGGACTAAGAAGAAAAGACCGGAACTTTTGGGGTAGTGCCAAATATCGAATTATATAAAATTATATAGAACTCCTGCAGCCAAAGACAGACTGCAGGAGGTTGAATCCCTTTATGATCAGCGCGCTAAATATTACTGCGCGCTTCTTATGCTCTCCATCTATGGCCGAGACCTTTACCCATCCTCTGATGGGAAGATTTACCGGCCGGTGAAGGACCGGCGGGCCCTCGGTACGGGTCAAACACCCTTGTTCCCTTGGGGATCGCTTGCGGTTTTCCAACGATATCCATGTCCTGGAGATATTCCGGAAGAAGACCGATCGATTCCTTGGTTGAGGCAACATTATTGCCCCGAAGATTGCTTTTGACACTTCCTGTGTTTACCATGTCAGACACTCCGTGTCAAGTGTGGCAGGTGTTTTCCTGCGACAACTTCCCTTACCAATAGAGACACAAACAAGACACGCATCGCAGATCTTTTTGCCATTGTTGAGACAAAAATAAACCTGCGGTTTACCAAACTTCTGACTTTTCAAAACACTTTTATTCATAGTATTCTCTCCACTATCTCCTCTCCACTATCTCCTAGTCTTCTTGCCTTGAACCTTTCTGATAGATGAAGTAGCTTCTTTGCGAAGCCGTTTCCAGATCTTTTTAGACGTAGCTATCACCCCTTCCTTGGGTATTATTTGCTCTAACGTAGATCTTATCAGAAATCCTTAACGTCAGAATGCATAAAATAGTACTCTTTTTCCACTTAAAGTTCAATACCAGACTGTGGATAAGTAAAAGCGGCGAACACTCGGTTCGCCGCTTGATGCCTTTACCAGCTCTTTTCGCCGGTAAACCAGTTTCGTTTCTTGGCCGAATCTCTATTCCCATCTCTTGTAGGAGCTCTTGGCCGCTTATAACAATTCATAGGCAGGCGAGTTTCGATATTTTTATTCCCGCCCGGACCAATCTCAACCTTAAACTGACCGTTTTTGTCAAAACCCAGATACGATAGATCACTCACTTGCACACCTTCCCAGTATTGGCTTCCTGCCAGAATATTACTTATTTTTTATACCACCTTTTTGCTACTTGATCAATCTGTTTAAATATTATAAAATAATGAATTATGTTTAAACTTCAGTCAAGCTACAAACCAACCGGCGATCAACCAAAAGCAATCGAGGCCCTCTCGAGTAATTATGACGTGGACGTAAAACACCAGACTCTCTGGGGCGTTACCGGCTCAGGCAAAACTTTCACCATGGCCAACATAATAGCTCATGCTGGAAAACCTACTCTTGTTATCGCTCACAATAAAACATTGGCTGCTCAACTGGCTGACGAGTTTAGAGAATTCTTCCCGGAAAATGCAGTTCATTATTTCGTCTCTTACTATGATTATTATCAACCTGAGGCATATATTCCCCACACCGATACCTATATCGAAAAAGATTCTTCTATCAATGACGAAATAGACCGCTTAAGACATGCTGCTACGCATGCCCTATTGACGAGAAGTGATGTGATCATAGTCGCCTCCGTATCCTGCATTTACGGCATTGGATCGCCCGAATTTTACCGGGCTGAAAATATCACTCTGGAAGTTGGAAAGAAATACAAAAGAAATGAATTCGCTATATCGCTGAACAATTTACAATACAACCGCAATGATACTGAACTCAAGAGGGGCACGTATAGCCTAAAAGGCGACCAGCTCGAGATATTTCCTGCCTACACAAATAACACATTCAGGATAGAATTTTTTGGAGATGAAGTCGAAAAAATTACGGAAATCGATTGGATAACAGGCAAAAAGATTAAAGAATATGATGTTTTTGAAGTATTTCCTGCCAAGCATTTTGTTTCTCCAACCGAGATTCAGAAAAAAGCCAGCAAACTAATACGCGAGGATCTCATAAAGAGACTGGAAGAATTAAGGAAGCATAATAAATTACTGGAAGCACAAAGACTGGAGCAACGAACTAATTTTGACCTGGAAATGATCGAACAAACAGGGTATTGCTCAGGAGTAGAAAATTATTCCCGTTATTTTGACGGAAGACAACCGGGAGAATCTCCTATTACGCTTCTGGATTATTTCCCAAAAGACTTTTTAATGTTTATCGACGAATCTCATATCACCGTGCCTCAAATCGGAGCTATGTACGGCGGTGATTTTTCCCGCAAAACCAAGCTGGTTGATTTTGGTTTCCGCCTGCCTTCAGCTTACGATAACCGTCCTCTTAAATTTGAAGAATTTTACCAAAGAATCAACAAAGTCATATTTACCACTGCCACTCCTTCGGAATTTGAGATCAAAAAGAGCTCAGTTGACAATGCAGTGAAAAATGTAAGGCAACCACATGACGCTGTCGTCCGCCAGTTTATCCGACCGACAGGACTTCTTGACCCGGTAATTGAAATACGCAAGACAAAAGGCCAGATTGAAAACCTCATGGAAGAAATAGAAAAAACAGTCAAAAAGGGGCAAAGAATTTTGGTTACTACATTAACCAAAAAAATGGCTGAGGCACTGACAGACTTTTTGACCGACCATAACATAAAAGTGGCATACGTTCACTCAGATGTTGAAACCTTTGAAAGGACAGAAATACTGCATTCTTTGCGTCTTGGCGAATATGACGTCTTAGTAGGCATAAATCTTCTTAGAGAGGGCCTGGACCTGCCGGAGGTATCACTGGTGGTGATCCTGGATGCAGATAAAGAAGGATTTTTGCGATCTAAAACAGCCCTTGTTCAGACGATGGGGCGGGCAGCCCGCCATCTTGAAGGAAAAGTCATCATGTATGCCGACATTATTACCAAATCGATGAAAGCAGCCATCGACGAAACAGTTGAGCGAAGAAAATATCAAGAAGAATATAATAAAGAACACAATATTACTCCAAGGAGCGTAGTGCGTACGCTAAAGCCAAAGGAGATCAAGGAAGAAAAAGAATCAAAAGAAATGGAAGTAGCTTTTGTAAAGCTTGCCAAGTCTGAGAAGAAGCGTGTAATTGCAGATCTAAACGATAGAATGAAACAAGCTGCCGTAAATCTTGAATTTGAGCATGCCGCCCGTCTTCGCGACCAAATCGCCCAACTTGAAGGCATGGTGAGATAAAAGTAGTCTTATCAGTCCTTAGTCATTAGTCCTCAGTCTTTAGTCATTAATAATTAGTCATCAGTCATTAGTAATTAGTCATCAGTCGTTAGTCTTTAGTTGAAAGTCTTCCGGAAACACATTCACTACGTTGAAGGTCCTTCAATAACCCGAACCCGAAAACATACCGAAGTGTCATCCTGAACTTGTTTCAGGATCCCAAGTTATATAAAATTGAGCACGAGATGCTGAAATAAATTCAGCATGACAGAATTTGAGCTTATGTTTTCAAATTCTGATTCAATCTATTGTCCTTAAGATTAAAGAATAATCAATAGAGTAGCACATAGATTCTTCCCAGGATGACGATAGTGATAGATTGCCGCGGTCAATGATCTCGCGATGACAACATTGGGAATATTTTCGATTTCTTATACTGATTTACTAATAGCTGATTGATTGACTCACTATTCTTGTTGACTATAAGCTCACTTTTTGGTATGATTTATAAAGCTATGAACCACATGGATCTTTACAACCTGCTAAAAACGGTTCAAAAAAACATTCGCTGCCCGCAATGCGGAAAGCAGTATGATTTTAAAGATATAAAAATTCGCGGTATGGCAGACGCTGTAGCCTTTCTTGAGCTTCATTGTCCTAGCCACATGCCCGTCTTGGCTACGGTAGCCATAAGTAAAAACGGCCAAGGCACAATCAAAGATAGTCAGCAGATCGATTCAGATGACGTATTGGAAACCTACAAGTTCTTAAAGGATTTCCAAGGCGGATTTGAAAAATTATTTGAAAATAAAAGTAACAACAAAAAAGCCCAATAAACTCTATAACTAAAGAAACTAAAGGAATTTATGACAGAATTTAAAATTGAAGCTAAATTGAGAGAAGAAACCCCTCAAAAAACCAGACAAGACGGTTTTATTCCCGCTATCGTTTATGGCAATAACGTTGATAATATCAAAGTTGCCGTTCCAAAAATTGATTTTATGAGACTCTACAGAGAAGCAGGCGAATCAAACTTGATCGATCTCTCTATTGATGGAAAATCAATAAAAACTTTGATCAATGATATTCAACACCATGTAGTAAACGGTCAGATTCAGCATATCGATTTCTTCAAGGTAAACATGAAGGAAAAACTACACACTGCAATTCCACTTTCTTATATTGGTGAATCTCCAGCTGTCGTAAACCTTGATGGAACACTGATCACAACCAAGGATGAAGTTGAAGTAGAGTGCTTGCCTTCCGACTTGATTTCCGAAATTGAAGTTGACATCACTGTCCTTGATGACTTTGAGAAAAATCTGAAAATTTCAGATATCAAAGTACCTGCCGGCATAGAGATCCTTGAAGATCCGGAATTAGTTATTGCTCACGTACAAGAGCCAAGAAGCGAAGAGGAAATGGCCGCACTCGATCAAGAAATAGTTGAAGATGTCTCAGCCATAGAAGTAGAAAACAAAGGCGAAGAAGCTCCTGCCGAAGACGAAGAAGCCAAAAAATAATATTCATATATTTCAAGCTATATGTAATTCAAAATGTCCTTCGCAAAGCTTGGGACATTTTGAATATCTCGAGCATTTATGGGAAAATGCAAATATGATGTTAGAGCTCAATTAACAGGCATGGAATACTAAAATGACTAAATTAAAATCAAAAGTTTTTATTATAGCCGGACCTTCAGGTGTTGGAAAAAATACGATAATTTCCAAGCTCTTGGATTATTTTAGCAATGCTGTCATCATTCCGACTTACACCACCCGTGAAAAGAGGTTGGACGATGACTCAAAAACCCGTGTGACTATTACAGATGCGGAGTTTTTTTCCATGATCGAGGACGACCATTTTGTTGAATTCAAGAAGGTTCACCAGTGGCACTACGGAAAAAGAAAAAAGGATTTTCAAGAAGCTTTTAGCAACGACAAACATGTCATAATAGACATAGATGTCCAGGGCCTCGAAGATTATAGAAAACAATTTCCAGAGCTATGCGCTGTGTTTATAGAATATGAAGATATCAAGCACTTGGAAAAACGGCTCAGAAAGAATAGACCTGATGTAACGGACGATGACATAAAGATCAGGCTAGAGAGCGCCATTATGGAAATGAGCCATAAACATAAGTATGATCATGTCATAAAAAGTTATGAAGGAGACATCCAGAAAACATTTAATGAAATAGTAAATGTAATAAACAAGAAGATAAATGAAGATTGAAAATTGTAAACTTGATACTTCTTTAAGATACTATCTTAAAGTCTATGGCTGCCAGCACAATGAATGGGACGGGGCACGCATAGACCACATGCTTCAAAAACTAGGACTAATTCCATCTTCTGAGCAGGAAGCCGATATTATCTGTATTGTCTCATGCTCAGTAAGACAGACTGCCGTTGACCGTATTATGGGTAGAATCAAGAATTGGAAAGGCAAAAGTATCATTATCACCGGCTGTGTCCTTGATCTCGATAAGAAAAAATATGAATCAAAAGGTGTTAAAATTTGGGATTTCAATAAACCTGAAGAGCTGTTTGCCTTGATTCCAAAACAACAACCAGATAAGAAAACTGTTGAGCAATTGCTGAACGAAGGCAATTCAGCTTCCAAATATCTCCCCATTATGATTGGTTGCAACAATTTTTGCGCCTACTGCGCTGTTCCTTACACAAGAGGAAGGGAAAAATCACGAAAGATTGAGGAGATTGTAATTGATTTTAAAAAGTTAGTTGCCAGAGGGGCAAAAGAAATTATACTTCTGGGGCAAAATGTAAACTCTTTCAAAGCCGAACAAATAGAAAATGACATGATTTTCCTTCATAAAGACAGCAAGTACAAGAATGCTTTTGCCAGATTGCTAGAGATATTAAACAACATAGATGGCGAGTTTATCTTTTCCTTCACCTCCAACCACCCAAAAGACATGCATGACGATGTTATAGATGCGATCGCGACTCTTTCCAAAGTTCAAAAACGTATTCACCTGCCTCTTCAATCGGGATCAGACAAAATACTTAAGGCAATGAACCGGCCTTACACAAAAGACCAATACTTGAAATTGATTAAAAAAATAAAGGGCAGAATCCCAAATATACAAATAACTACTGACGCCATAGTGGGTTTTCCTGGCGAGACAGAGGAAGACTTTCAAGAAACCGTGGATGTGTATGAGGAAGTAGCATACTTTCAATCATTCACCAATAAATACTCCCCGCGTCTCGGCACCGCCGCTTATAGCTTGGGCGATCCAATCTCATGGGAAGAAAAACAACGGCGCTGGAAAATATTAAATTCTATTGCAAATAAAAATTTCATTAGAAAATGATATCCTCATCTAGCTCTTTAGCAGCTTTTCGGTCTCTTTAAAATTTATCTCTTTCAAAATTACTTCTTTCAAATCTTCATCAATTTCAGGTGCATTCAATATTGCCATCGCTTTTTGCATCCACTCTTGAGACTTTTCCTTATCTCCCCAAAGGGCGTAGACGTGAGCAATCATGCCGTTATTTTCTGCTTTTTTAATAAAATAATTGTCTTTATCTGGCTGCTTTTCCAGAACTGCAGCAGCCTTCTCCAATGAGATGAGTGCGTCCCGATAATTTTTCATGCTTAAAAATAATTCACCGAGATGGCCATAGGCAGTCATCAAGAAAATCCAATGATCGGTTTGACTGAGCACTTGAATTCCTCTTATGATATTGTCTTCTGCTTCGCTATATTTATGCAAACCTATTTGCGACAATCCTAATTTCGTCAAAGACATTCCATGCGAAGCTTCATCATCGCAGTCTTTTAGCAATTCAACACTTTCAGTGGCGGCTTTTTCAGCACCTTCGTAGTCGCCATCAGACTCTTTTACCATTGCAATTTCTCTCATGGTATTTGCATAACCTTCTTTTAAATCGTGCTCTTTGCACAATTCTTTGGCTTTGCCCAACCAATGGAGCGCTTTACCGGCATTTTCCTTATAGCAGACGCCTATCATCTGATAGATCAATCCTACCATTTTCCAGTTTTCTTCTTTTTCATACAAATCCAATAGTTGCTCGTAAATCTTTACCGCTTCTTTTGTTTTAGCTTGATTTTTAAGAGCGTCTGCTTGCTCTAAAAGTTCTTCCTTATTCATTGGGTCCTTTCATTAACTGCTAGTAAATTATATCCCCAATGAATAATTTTGGAAATGTTGAAACAAAAAGTATATTAATGAATGATCACACCGTGTCGGCTGTTTTAGACCTCGAGACCCTTAAGAAATAATAAATTAATAGTTACTACTCGAATGATTGAGAAACTATTGACTTATAATACATTCGCAAAAGATTTTGTTAGGTACTCAACTGGCGCATAATCATCAGTCAGCACAAGGCCTCTTCCCAATTTATCGTCATCGATCGGCAATTTGGTCAAGTAGTATTCTTTTAAACCTTCGCTTTTAAAATCAACTGGTTTATCGGAAGCATTTTTGTGAGCCACGATTAACACATTTTGCACTTCCGACAGAGAACTGACGCTTATGAGATAAGTATCAACTGAAGGAAATATTTCTTTTAACGTATTATACTCAGCAGCAAAGAATTTACTATTTGGTCCGCTCACAGCAGATATTAAGTTAATCATCACCAAGCCATCATCAGGCATCAGCTCGCTTATATCGGCAAAAAACTCCTTAGTGGTCAGATGATATGGAGGCGTCATTGAATTAAAAGCGTCAACAAAGACTACATCGTATTTGCTACTTTTTCTGGCAACAAAAGTTCTTGCATCCTCCTCATATATACTCATTCTGGGATCGTCCTTTAAATGGAAAAACTTTTGAGAAATTTTCTTCATTTCCGGATCGATTTCAACCACGTCCATTTTTGCATCTTGGTTACTTCTTAAGAAATGCCTGGGATAGGTAAAGCCGGCTCCGCCTATCATTAAAGAGCTTTTGACATCTTGCTTGAAAACAGAAAACAAATCGCAAGCTTTGTTATAGTTGAAAATTAAATCTTCTTCGTTGTCAGCGTATATTGCCGATTGCCACCCGCTGTTATCGGTTCTTATAGCCACTATTTCCCTATCTTTTGAACCAATGAAACCTTTTTCTACAATAATCCTATTATAAACTGAGTCAACATCAGCCAAGACATTCAATTTGAAATAACCTGACTTAGAACTCAAAACTATAAACAATGCTAGTATGCACATACCCACGATACCAATAAGATAATTCTTGGGATAATAGATAACAGACAAAAAGACAAGAAAAAATGCAGAGAAATACATCAGGTTGGTATTGCCAAAGGCGGGTATAAGATAAAATCCCGCAGCAAAAGTCCCGGCAATACTGCCCAACGTAGACAAAGCATAAAGATTGCCGACCGTGCCCCCAGTCATTTTGATGTCTTTTATTCTTAAGCGGGCAGCATAAGGAGATACCATTCCCAT
Organism: Patescibacteria group bacterium; assembly: GCA_038216025.1. GTDB lineage: Bacteria > Patescibacteriota > UBA1384 > XYA2-FULL-43-10 > 1-14-0-10-43-13 > JBBQQK01. The sequence goes on along the minus strand of JBBQQK010000005.1, from coordinate 13,154 downwards.
CAAAAAACTAACCGGCCCAAATAAAATAAACGATCCTAATAAAATTTGGACTCTAACATCCTTAAACATATCAGACAAGTTGGTCAACAGTGGCTCTTTTATGAGTACGCTCAAGCCAGTAATCAAACCGGCGAATAGTATCAAAACCGACAGATTCAAATCATAAGGTTTCTTATCGGACAATTTCCCTCCGAAGTAATAACCAGCCGACAGACTACCCAATATCACCCCGATAAGACCGGTCCAAACATACAGAGAACTGCCAAAATAAGGAGCAACCACTCGCGACCCAACCAACTCCAATACCATGACGACAGCGCCGCAGAGGAAAACAACAAGCTCCAGTTTATATTTGTTATAGAATTTAAGCATGAACAACGTTAACTAATTCTTCGATATTCATCTGACCCTTATCTCCTTCGCCATATTTTCTTACTGCTACTTTGCCCGCCTCTTGTTCCCTATCACCAATCACCAACATATAAGGTATTTTTTGCATTTCCGCCTCACGTATCTTTTTGCCCATAGATTCATTACGTTCATCTATCTGAACTCGTATATTATTTTCAGATAATTCATCGGCGATCTTCTTAGCATATTCAAGATGTTTGTCGGAAGAGATCGGCACGATCATGGCTTGAATAGGTGCAAGCCAGGTTGGCAGCGCTCCGGCGAAGTGCTCAAGAAGTATGCCTATCATTCTTTCAAACGAACCGAAAACAGCAGCATGAATCATCACTGGAGTTTGCGCCTTACTATTCTCGTCAGTATATTCACAACCAAATCTGCCGGGCAACTGAAAATCAAGCTGAATAGTTGCAACTTGCCACGAACGCCCAAGTGCGTCTTTGATATTTACATCAATTTTAGGACCATAAAAGGCGCCGTCTTTTTCTTTCAAACCGTACTCAATTCCCTGTGATTCCAAGGCCTCTTTTAGATCAGCTTCCGCCTTATCCCAAGTGCTTATTTCGCCGATAAAATTATCATCCGGACGAGTAGAGAGAAAGAACTCCGGAACCAAGCTAAGTTTATCGTAATATTCTTTAACCATATTGAGCAAATTGACGATTTCCTCTTTGATCTGGTCTTCGCGGGCAAATATGTGCGAGTCGTCTTGAGTAATCTCCTGTACGCGGAGCAAACCGTTCAACTCTCCAGATCGTTCATTTCGATAAACACGGCCAATTTCCGTGTATCTAACCGGTAATTCTTTATAAGAATGCTGACGGGTCTGATAAATCTTGATATTGAAAGGGCAATCCATCGGCTTCACTCCATAAGTTTCTCCATCAAGCTCGAAAGTGAACATTCCATCTTTATAATGATCCCAATGGCCCGAAGTGATCCAAAGTGAATTTTTAGCAATTATTGGAGTTTTAATTTCAATAAAACCGTATTTTTTTCTAAGTTTTTTGCCGAATTCTTCCATAACATTCCAAATAGCCATGCCCTTTTCGTGCCAAAAAGGCATCCCTGGGGCTTCGGGGTGAAATGAGAATAAATCTAACTCTTTGCCAAGTTTCTTGTGATCTCTTTTTTCTGCTTCCTTCAATAATTCTTCATAATTGTGCAATTTTTCTTCATCCTCGAAAGCCAAAGCATAAACTCGCTGAAGCATCGCGTTTTTTTCGCTCCCTTTCCAATATGCTCCGGCAATTTTGTTTATTTTAAAACCGACCGGCAACAATTCGGCCGTATTTTCAACATGTGGCCCCTTGCAAAGATCTGTAAAGTCGTCGATTTTATAGAAAGAAACGGTCTCTTGGCCTGTTGCTTTCAAGTCATTGATCAATTCAACTTTATACTTTTGATTTTGTTCTTTATCGAGAGCCTCCTGAATAGGAAGATCAAAACTTTCAAAAGACAGGTCTTTATTTATAATTTCCTTCATCTTTTTTTCAATTTTGGGCAAATCTTCCGGCGTCAAAGTTTTTGATAGTTCAAAATCATAATAAAAACCATTATCTATAGCCGGACCAATGCCAAGCTTGGCATCTGGAAACATTTCCATGACAGCCGCCGCCAAAACATGACTAAGTGAATGTCGGATAATTTCAATGTTGTTCATAAATACTCCTTAAAGGTAATTAGTTATCAAGTTATCAAGTTATCAAGTTATCAAGTAAAAATAATTGTCATCTCGAGCCGTTAACGCAATGCGGTAAGGCGAGAGATCTTCATATTAATTTGCTCCCCCTTTGTCATTCCAGCGTAGGCTGGAATCTTAATTACTTGATTGAATCATAAAGATCCCGCCAATCCGGATTACTCTTCTCTATCAACTCAATCTTCCACTCTCTTTTCCACCGCTTGATTTGTTTCTCTCTCTGAATCGCTGACTTTATATCACTTGTAATTTCATAATATACCAGTTTTTTGACATAATATTTTTTGGTAAAACCTTCAACAAACCCTTCTCTATGCTGCCAAACTCTTTTCAATAAATCACCTGTCACCCCAATATAAAACACTCCATCTTTTTTACTTGCCATTATATAAATGTAGTAGTTTTTCATTGGCTTTAAGATCCCTAGTCAAGCCAGGGACGACATGAATTAATTGTTGTCATTCCTGCGAAAGCAGGAATCTTAATTATTTATCGAACTATAGAGATCCCACCAATCTTGATTTTGATAAATATAAGACTATAATGTCTCTTTCAAAAATAAAAAGACCAATATTTTTCGAGAGTCCTAATTGGACGGTTCCATCTCGATATGGTCTTAATTTGCCTATTCGCTTAGGCTTGCGCCAAATCTCAGGGGCGGTACTCCCGTCAACGATTTGGATATGTTATCAATTTACAACAAACCATTGACAAAAACAATAGCAATTGTTATTAACTCTTAGCAGTAGAGTCGTTCCCCTTGCGTGTGCCCTGGTGAGCCATCCGGCTCCTATCGTACGCTTTGGTTGAGTACTCCTGCATCGGGTGACTACCACCCCAATCCCCCCTGGAGCGCCACAGCGCTCCCTCCCACCGAAGGGACCTCGTCTTGCTTTTTGCAAGATTGGGTCCCTTTTTCATTTAAACTAAAAGCTATTTAGTTCCAGGCACCGGAAAGCTTTTGCACATTGTAGCTACTTCTGCTTTTATTTCAGTTAATCTTTGATCGTTGCCCATATTCTCAGAGACTATGTTAAAAAGCTCTGCAATACGCTGCATTTCAGCTAAACCCATGCCGCGGGTAGTCAATGCAGCCACGCCCACTCTGATCCCGGAAGTAACCATTGGAGGCAGAGGATCTCCCGGAATGGCATTCTTATTGACGGTGATACCTGCCTTTTCTAATGCGATCTCAAGGTCTTTACCTGTAATGCCTTTACTTTGCAGATCCACCAGAACTAAATGATTGTCAGTTCCGCCCGATATCAGATCAAAGTCAAAACTCATCAATGTCTCAGCAAAGCAAGCCATATTTTCAACTATGTTTTTGGCATAATCTTTGAATTCAGGCCTTAGTGCCTCACCGAAAGCAATAGCTTTTGCGACTATAACATGTTCATGCGGACCGCCTTGAAAGCCGGGGAAGACGGCCTTATCGATCTTCTGAGCCAACTCTTTGCGGCAAATGATCATTGCGCCTCTTGGTCCACGCAAAGTCTTGTGAGTGGTCGTGGTGACTACGTCAACATGCGGGAAAGGACTTGGATGGGCTCCCCCTGCAATCAAGCCGGCAATATGAGAAATATCAGCCATGTGAATAGCGCCTACTTCTTTGGCAATTTCATTGAATTTCTTAAAATCGATTTGTCTTGGATAGGCTGTTGCACCGGAAATTATTATTTTTGGTTTATGCTCTTTTGCCAACTTTCTTACTTCGTCATAGTCAATTCTCTGATCTTTTTCAGAAAGAGAATACTGAACGAAATTATATGCTTTACCGGAAAAATTAACTTTATGGCCGTGGGTCAAATGGCCGCCTTGAGCCAGACTCATTCCCATCAAAGTATCACCGAAATCAGCAAGAGCATAATAGACTTCAATGTTGGCCGGCGATCCAGAATAAGGCTGAACATTGACATGCCACTCATCTTCACTCAATCGAAATAATTGCAGTGCCCTCTCGCAGGCCAAAGTCTCGAGCTTATCAGTGAACTCCTGCCCGCCATAGTAGCGCTTTCCAGGATAGCCTTCAGAATATTTGTTCGTGAATATCGAACCCATCGCTTCCAAAACTGCCTGTGACACATAATTCTCGGAGGCGATCATCTCGAGACCGTCTCGTTGTCGTTCTTTTTCGCCCTCTAGTATTTCATAGACTTCTTTGTCTTCGTTTATGTTTTTCATTGTTTTTCCTTTCCCGTCATCCTGGAGGCACCTTAGTGTTTATCTAATAGCAACTCGTTCAGGATCCATAAAAAATAATTGCTGTTTTTACAATTTTATAGCTTACAAACAGTAATTACAATATATTTACCTCTCAAGAGTTACGTATTTAAAAGAATATTTGTCATTCTCGAATTGCTCTTCAGTAACAACCTTTGTAAAATCATTGTAGTCCGGAAAAAAAGCATCTGCTTCTGGTTCCTCGTCGACAATGGTAAGATACAGGCGATCTGCAAACTTTATAGCTTGACTGTAAACCATACCGCCTCCGATAAAGAATACTTCTTCTTTATCATTTTCCTTTGCTATGCGCAGTGCCTCATCAATAGAGCTCACAACCATAACCCCAGCAATGTCTACCGGATCAGGGGAAAGTACAATATTCAATCTTTTTGGAAGTGGAAAGCCAATTGATTTATAGGTATTTATTCCCATAATAACCGGGTGACCTAAGGTGATTTTCTTAAAATGCTTTAAATCTTCAGGCAAATTAAAAAGTAACTTATTGTCTTTGCCAATTCCGTTGTTTTTGGCAATACAACTTATTATGCTAATTGTAGGTTCTTTTTTATATTTCATCTAAAAGTGTTGTCATCTCGAGCCGTTAACGCAACGCGGTAAGGCGAGAGATCTTCCAATTAATCATCTAATACCTGATCATATATATTGTTCATCCCCGGATTAGTCAGCTGTATCAGCTCAATCTTTTTCTTTTGGGAATACTTCTTTATCTGCTTCTCTCTAATTATAGCGCTTTCTGGATCGGGCGTTTTTTCAAAATACATTAATTCGCTGATATTGTATCTACTTGTGAACCCTTCAACTAGCTTATACTTATGTTCATATACACGTCTTAATAAATCATTTGTTATCCCAGTATAAAATATTGATTGTATTTTATTGGACAGAATGTAAACATAATAATCATTCATTAATTTGAAGATCTCTCCTTATTCGCCTTACTCATAAAGTCGAGATGACAAGTATTTTATTTCTTGAATTCCTTCTGGCAATCGATCGCCAACTCAATACACTCTTCCGGATCATAACCCAAATCATCACACCATTTTATAGTGGAGAAAATAATATTGCCCAATTCCTTCTTGAGTTCTTGATCTGTATGAACCGATTGGTCCTTTTTATAGTTTCTTGCCCAGCGACATATATCTCCAAAGACTTTTCCCAACCGAATAATTATTTCTTCAATACTATTTTTTTCCCAACCAAGCGATCGACTTTTTTGTAGCAATTCCCTTATTTCCATTCCCCTCCTAAATACTCTTTAGAATCCGCCAACCACCGTGATACCTCCTTTAATTGGAGCATGCGGATCATAACCCACTAATTCAAAATCTTCAAATTTAAAATCATCAATATTTTTAACCTTTGGATTTATTTTCATCACTGGAAAAGGCTTTGGCTCTCTTTTGACCTGTTCTTTGGCTTGCTCAAAATGATTGGAATAAAGGTGAACATCACCGAAGGTGTGAACAAATTCACCTGGCTTCAATCCTGCTACTTGTGCCATCATCATCGTCAATAAAGCATATGAAGCAATATTGAAGGGCACTCCAAGAAAGGTGTCCGCAGACCGCTGATAAAGTTGCAAAGATAATCTATCTTCGACACAACTAAATTGAAAGATTGTATGACAAGGCGGGAGTGCCATAGAATTTCCAGGCAAGGCGTTTTCATATATGAATTGAGGATTCCATGCAGAAACAACGATAGATTTTCTATAAGGAGTTGTCCTTAATTCATTTATTGCCCAGGCAATCTGATCTATGGTGCGTCCATTTTCTGCTTCCCATCTTCTCCATTGTACACCGTAAACATTTCCCAAGTCACCCCATTTGATAACACCTGGGTCATCGGCCGGCAGCTCTACAATTTTATTTACAAATTCCTCTTGGCTCAATCTGAGAACTTCTCCCTTATCGGCCGCTTTACAGTAATTCTTATATGCCCACTCATCCCAGATATGAACATTGTTATCAACTAAGTATTTAATGTTTGAGTCGCCCTTTAAAAACCAAAGTAGTTCGTGAATAATAGCACGGATAAAAACCTTCTTAGTAGTTAGCAGCGGAAACCCTTGCGATAGGTCGTACCGGGTCTGTCGACCAAACAGAGATCGGATATAGACATCTTTTTGCCCAAAAACAGGCTTATCTGCACCATTTTTCATTATATCTTCCAATAGATTCAAGTACTGGTACTCTGGGTGTGTCTGATCTTTCTTTGGCATGTTGCTCCTGTCTAATTAATTACTCCCATCTTTTGCTTTTTTCATCGTCCTTTTTGTCTGGTTTTTCTGTTTTTTCAAGTGATTCGCTCTTCAGGCGGTATTTTTCCAATATTATCCCTGTTTTATATGCCAACTCCCTTGCTTCTGGCTCGGCTACTTTTTTCTTACCATCACTGCCGTCCAATATTCTCAAGTATTCTTCTAGGTAAACAATCTTTTTAACGCCCACATTAACAAGCGCTTTCATGCAGTCATAGCATGGAAAAAGAGTTATAAAAATAGTTGAGCCTCGCAACCTTCGGGTATCACCTGAGTTGATTATTGCGTTTATTTCTCCGTGAGCACCCCGACACCTTTTCATCTCGCCAGTAACAGGATCCCCATGTACCTTGGCGCACCCTTCTTCTATACAATGATAGTCTCCTGAAGATGGTCCATTGTAACCAAGAGAAATAATCCTGTGATTATCATCCACAAAAACAGAACCAGCCTTATGAAAAATACAAGCAGTCCTTTCGGAAACAGTAATTGCCATTTTCATAAAAAAATCATCCCAAGACATTCTTTTCTTCCTAACAAATTCCTTGTCGCCCATATTCACCTCATATCATTAATTTTTTCCAGTAGACCCAAAACCACCGGTTCCTCTTGTTGTATCCGTCAATGAATCTACCAATACAATTTCCGGCTGTTCAATCTTTTGTATCAATATCTGTGCAACCTTTTGACCTTTTTCAATCAGAAAGTCCTGATTCCCCAAGTTAACCAATCCCACAACAATCTCTCCTCGATAACCAGAATCAATAACTCCTCCAAGTGTTTTTACGCCTTTATTGATAGCTATCCCGCTTTTGTCCCAAACCAATCCAACAAAGCCCGTGGGCAGCTCCATTGCTATACCTGTTTTAACTCCAACTTTTTCATTAGGCTTGATTAAATAGTTTTCTGTTGAGTATAAATCCATCCCTGCATCACCAGGCAAAGCAAAAGAAGGAATTTTTGCACTAGGGTGCAACTTCTTTATTTTAATTTCCATTATAACCTCAAAAATTAGCTTTTAGAACTTTTGTTTTTGTATTTGCTTTAACATTATATAGAAGTTTGCTTGAAGCACAAAAGAACTTATCCACAGATTAAAACAAGCTGGCCTGATCGCTTCTTTCATAGAACTTGCCTAGGAATGATTTGCGATGAATATCACACCGACCATATTTCTCAATGGCTGCATAATGAGCTCTTCCTCCATAGCCGACATTTTTTTCCCACATATACTCAGGACATTCGCCTGAAAGTGCTTTCATCAAATCATCTCTATAAGTTTTTGCGATTATGGAAGCGGCGGCAATAGACAAGGATTTAACCTCTCCCTTTTCCAGACATTGAAATGGATGATCAAAACCTCGAAATTTTCTCCCGTCGATCAAACAATAATCACAAAGACCGAGGCCGTCTACAGCCCGCTTGAAAGCTAAAATATTTGCTGCACCTATGCCAAGTTGATCAATTTCGTCTGCTGAGACTTCCCCGATGGCATACTTGAAGGCGTGCTTCTTTATAATAACTGCGTAATCATCTCTTTGCTTTGCTGTCAAAACTTTAGAATCGGTAACCCCTTTTAATTTTGGTTTAGTCTTTTTAAAATCATTGAAAACAACAGCGCCGGCCACGATAGGGCCCGCGATTGCGCCCCTGCCGACTTCGTCAATTCCAGCGATCAGCGGATATTGCCCGACTAGTTCTAGCTCGTATTTAAAATCAGGCGATTTTGTTTGTTTCTTCACATTGAAAAAATAGCTGATAATTGCTATAATCGCAATAGACCTTGAACGCCTCCGCCCTTCACACCCGCCGGCTGGCGGAGCTACGGAGTGGCAAGCAAGTACATGAGCCGTTCAAAACGCGCGCCCATAGCTCAGTTCCGACGATTCTGTCGGAACTCCGACCGCAGCGTCGGAGTTGGTTTCTTTTATAACCATTATATATTTTATGCGCCCATAGCTCAGTTGGTTAGAGCGTTACATTGACATTGTAGAGGTCAGAGGTTCGAGTCCTCTTGGGCGCACCAGTCCGTTTAATCCAAACATTGGAGTAAGCGGACTGTTTTTGTGTAAGAGGACGATAATTTATTGAACCATTGATATAAAGAATGGAGTTATGTATACCTCGATCAAAGCGGCTACCAGCAGCATAGGAAACACTAGCCGACAAAATGCTCTCCAAGAATATTTTAGACCTTCTTTGTATTCTTCGTGTTTATTTAATCGAACTTTTCTAAAATATTTCCAGCCAAGCCAAATGCCGAGAGAAGAAGCGTACACTATTGCAAATATTTCCAATATTCCGTGAGGCAGAACACCGGCCAAGAAATATTTAAGACCGGCACTATAAACAGATATTGCCAAAATTAAGCCGACCAAATATCCATTGGCCGCTATAAAGTAAATGGGAAATATACCGAAAGCAATGCCTAGAAATATTGCCAACAAACTCTTTATTGTATTATTCAAGAATATAAATATGAAAATGTATGAATTTGGCATCTCTTGCAATCCGTCAACAAAACCGAATGTTTCATTAAATGATTGTATTACTTTGTCATAATTGTAAACGGTATAGAAGTAGCCAAATAAAACAGCGGCAACAAATAACAATAGTGTGATATAAAAAATTCGTCTAATTTGTAAATCCTTAAACATAAAATTAGATTAACAAATACTCAATCAGAAGATAATAGTAGATCTTCTATTTTGTTATTCATACCTTATCACATCAAGAGCCGAGACCTTTACTGCCCTATAAGCTGGGTACAAACCAGTCAAAAACCCCACTATCAAAGATCCGACCCCAATCCAGATAATAAAAACGGCCGGAGAATAATATACAGCAATTGGATCGGCTCCCGCCCTATTTGCCAGATAGGCCAAGAAATAGTTAAGTCCGAAACCAATAGCGCTGCCGAGAGCTATTCCAAATATTCCACCCATGGTACCGATAGTGAATGACTCAGTGATAAAAATTTTAAATATGCCTTTCTTATTCATGCCCAATGTTTTTAAAAGTGCGACTTCGCGAATTCTTTCCATAAGCGAGATGGTAAGGGTGTTGAACGTACCCAGTGCAGCAACAGTCAAGGCGATGGCGCCGAAACCACCCAATATTATACGAAAAAGTGAAAAAATCTGGGCAATCTGACTGACTGTATCGCCAACATACTCTGTGGAAAATCCGATATTCTCAATCGCTTTTCTGACTTGATCGATATTTTTCTGGTCGTCAACTCTTAATTTAACTGAGGTGCTGTTTGTCACTCCGTTCTCTATAGCTACATTAAGAGGAAAATATACCATCGGATTTTGATCATCTTCGGTTACTCCGATAATAATCAAATTGTTCACCGGTTTGGTAATTGGTCCTTCAGTCTCGTCCTTTGGCCGTAGATCAGAAGATATGATAATATCCAAATTCACTTTTTGACCGATCGCATCTTTTCCGTCATTGAAACCGATCAGCCCTGCAAGTGCTTTATTAATCACGACTTTATCTCTTTCATCCTGATTGTAGATACTTCCCGCACTCATGAGTGTTTCTGAAAGTTTAAAGAAATTTGGGTTGGCCGCCACCACCACGGTTTCGGTAGTCGAGTCTTTTGTGGATAAGCGAACTCTACCGGCCAGATCAACTACTTCATCAGTAGATACCACATGTGAAACGGATTTCATCCGATTGATCGCATCTTGATTTATTTTGCCAGTTTTCAGGTTAGCGGAAGGAATATCCAAAATAGTGAAGGCATCAAAATTTGCTACTTGGTCAGTGACCATCCGTTCAAGCCCAAAGCCGAGCGAAACCAAAAAAATGATAGAGGCGACACCAATCGAAACGCTGCCCACGGTCAATAAGGCTCGGAGCTTGTGTGCCCAAAGATTTTTCCACGCCAGCATCATAATACCTTTAAACTTCATTCGGCTCCTTCACGTCATATCCATGACCGATATATATCTTTCTAACTCCTCCGTCAATTATCTCTACGGTTCGTGTCGCAAGTGGTAAATATGCTAAATTGTGCGTAACCATAATAACAGTAACGCACTTTTTATAATTTAATTCGGCTAAAAGCTGCATCATATGATCCGAAGCGTGGGTATCAAGGTTTCCGGTCGGTTCATCCAAAATCAATATTTTAGGTTTTTGAATAAGAGCACGCGCCAGACTAACTCTCTGTTGTTGCCCACCGGATATCTCGGTCGGTTTGTGATCGGCATATTGGTGCATTCCGACTTCTTCCAAAGTTTTTTTTGCCCTTTTGTAAGATTCGTTTTGATCCCATCCGTTTATCATAAGCGGCAAGGCAACATTCTCAATAATATTTAGTGATTTTATCCAGATCGACTGCTGATATACAACCCCAATTTTCTGCGCTCTGATGAATCCTCTTTCGTCATCATTCATATTATCAATCCGCTCTTCGTCAACCCAAACCTGTCCCGAAGTAGGTTTTTCAAGCCCTATCATACAGTTCAAGATGGTAGATTTACCGCTGCCCGAAGGGCCATATATAATGGCAAAATCACCTTTTTTCACTTCAAAACTGATTTGGTCAATCGCTGTAAAAGTTTCTTTTCCGATTTCGAAAGTTTTTCTTAAATTCTCTATTTTAATAATTTTGCGATCAGGATTCATCATTTTTTGCCTGTTAAAAAAGATAAGTTCGATAAAAATCCGAGCGAGCGCTGAAGTGAATTCATAATGACATCGATAATGGATCGCTGCATTTTACCAGTTATAGCGGTAGTATCGGAAGAATATCCAGCATTGGCAGACTTATCTTTTGACACGGCGCGCAAGTGATAAAGTTTAGAAGGCTCCAACGCGGAGACTATCACAATATGGTTGGTAGTAAAGGCACCGTCTTCCTGGCTTTTGGAAGGATAGTCAGAAGACGAAAGTCCGGGACCGTATTCTATCTGCGAAGAGGCTGGCTCATCGGTTTCCCAAGATACAACCAGCTGAGCTTTTTGGGAATCAGATACGCCAGAAGAGCGTATTTCCACAGTCAGATTAGATAATTTGGGAGATCTAGTATCTTCAGGAGTGTGAAAAACTTGTGTATCAGCATTGGCGGTCTTGTTTCCATATTCATCGACACCACTGGCCGCAAATTCATAAACGGATTGATCTAAAAGATTAGCTATAACAATTTCATGGGTTGTCGAATAGTTAGCGTCCGACTTTGACTGTACATTTCCTCCGTCAATTGAATAATCGACTATAGAAGTAGTTTTAACGTTGGTTTCCCAAGCGCATTTGACGGTGGTTGTAGGTGCATCTCCGACTGTTTCAAAAGTAAGTTTAGCAATCCGCGGACGCTCAAGGGTAGTGAAATAATAAGTATCGGAAACGATTTCCGACCCTTCGTTGTCAACACCATATACTTTATAGGTATATTTTGAGGTATCTTCTAGACCTTCAACTCTGATTGTATATTTATTATCTTCCGGAAGAAGTACATTGGTCTTCTTACAAGCACCATCCTTGCAATATTCGATGTAAGAACTAGCAACAAGAGTTGACTCCCACGAAAAATTGATGGAGCTTAACGTTGGGTTTGATGTTGAAATATTCGAAAAACTCGGCGGATCTAATGTTGTAAATGTTTTTATCTCTTCGCTTGTACCAAGACGAGTGTCCTTATTGCCATCTTCATCTTCCCATAACATTTTATAAAAATATGTTGTTTTTGGTTGTAAATTATCTACAGTAAAACTGTGATTATTAACGTACTCAGTCTCGGAGCTATCTTTAATTAAGTCCTCTCCAATATTATCAGGCGTTGTCCCTACTTCTACAGATCCCTTGGCTCCATGATTAACATCATTCTTGTCTGCTGTCTTCCATTCAAAAACAGCAGAGCGCGACTTTGGTTTAATATCAATACTACCACTTACGAACTCCGGTGGTGTACGATACTTGCCTGTTGGAATAATATAATATTGCTTTGTTCCGTCTTGGTCAAAGCCATTGATTCCCTCCGAAGCACTTTCAGCCGAGTCCAAAGTTGTCACTTGATAGTAATACCGAGTTTTGTTATCAAGACCCGAATCCATATAGGAAATTATGTCAGAATTTACGGTTGCTAATTTGGTGTATTGCACTCCATCATTTGATCGCCAGACCTGATATCCCCCTATCTCGCCTGAATCAGGTGCAGCCCAGCTGGTAATTATCCTGTATTGTTGTTTTTCTTTTCTTGAACTATCTTCAATAGTTACATCTACTGGAGATTTTGGCGGAGCCGTCGAAACATAAAAATCAATCGCGGCATATTTAGAATAATTTACCCCTCCAGTTACGCCTTCTGCAACTACATAAAACGTATTCTTACCCTGTTGCCTAGCAAACAAATCCGGACCTATCGAGGTAGCAACTGTGGTTTTTCCGTTTGTATTATTTTCTGTCGGAGTACTATTTACCGAATAACGGTACTGTTTAATAGTGCCGCTGTAAACCGGGGCTTTCCATGAAAATGTAAATGAATTTGTTGTGGACTGGTTAGCCACATCGGTAACCGGTAAT
>JBBQQK010000004.1:0-32917 GCA_038216025.1 Patescibacteria group bacterium | reverse complement strand
ATCTCTTTTTACCTGATTAGAGCCACAGATTGGGCAGTTTTTTTAGCCATGATTACAATTCTTTGTAGATAAATGATTGATTATTAAGTCTAGGATAACATAATATGACACTTTTAGCACCCCGAAATTGATATTAACCCGTTCTTTTATATTATTGCATTATTTGGTTATATTGAAAACACTATACTAACTAATTTCATTCCTGACGATCTTTTGGCGCTACGGCACAGTAACGCTTGCTTTATGGAGAAAGGCCGGTAATTATGCAAGATTGATCCTTGGCTGTTTGCTTAATGAATAGGTTTGCGAAATAACATTCCACTAATTAGTTTTCGTTAAGCCTTTTCTCAGTTTACGTAGATATACTAGTTATGGTCGATGAATTGTAACAATCAATAATTAAGTAGTAACTAAGTAAGAAGAAAGGACTAAGAAGTGAGATTAAACAAAAAATTATTAATCTTTCCCGCTGTGGCTATTGGGCTTATCGCTTCAGGAGCCATTGCTTGGAAAACAGGTATTGCCTCCGCAAGTTTTGGCGGAAGCAAAGATGAAATGGCCAAAAATCTTGCTGCAAAGTTGGATATAGATCAAAACAAAGTGGAAAATGCTCTTGGCGATATTCAAACAGAGCGTCAAGCAGAAATGAAACAAAAAATGAAAGATTCTAGAGCTGAAGAACTAACTAAAGCTGTTGCGGACGGCGTTCTGACGGAAGATCAAAAAAATCAACTGTTGGAAAAACAAAGCCAACATCAGGCAGAGCAGTCAGCTCTTCGCGATAAGCATCGAGCCGAAATGGAGCAATGGTTGAAAGATAACAACATTGATTCCACGAAACTTGATGACTATATGACTAAGGGTTCTGGCGGTCAGGGAAGAGGCATGGGCCACAAAGGAATGAATTAAAGAACATAAAGTATAACCGAAGTTTACTGCCTAAAAAACAGCCCTTTGAAAAGAGGGCTGTTTTTGAACGCCTCAGGTATCTGAGGCGTTCAAAAATCAATTATTTTTTTTTAAGTTATTTCTCAGTTAGCGGTTGTATGATTAAATCAATCCTGGTTCAAGATCACAGTAAATCAAATAAGTGGATCTCAGGAGAAAACATACTCTACATAGGTTGCATTGACGCCTAAGTGGAGACGGCCCCCTGCAAAAACCATTAGATCGAAAGAGAGGAAAAATGAGACGAAGACAAAAATTCGGCATGACAGGCTACAGACCCACTTATCTAACCAACAGATTGATAAAACATAAGACTTGGGCGTCGAAGAAATAAGCACAATATAATATATATTTTTTGAAAGAAGGTTCATTGAGCCTTCTTTCTTTCTGCTGTAAGTTTTCATTTATTTTTTTGTCTAGGCTGGCCAAAAAAAAGTTTAAGAGGTGGTTGTTTTGGAATATTTTCAATTGAAGCGTATAATTGATTCTATGAACAAAATTATACCTATTATCAAAAACAACAAATCAATCGCTCTCTTGGCCCCGGCCTTTCCGATTGATTTCGCATATCCCAATATCATCGGGATGCTTCGGGCACTTGGTTTCGATCAAGTTACTGAGCTAACTTATGGCGCGAGGATGGTCAATTGGCATTATGTGGACTACATTAAAAACAATCCGGATCAAGAACTCTATATTGCATCTCCGTGTCCAAACGTAGTAGCATTTGTTAAAGCACAATATCCAGAATATGCAAAATACCTTATGCCGATTGTTTCACCGATGTTGGCAACCGCTAGGATTTATAAACAGCATCATCCCGACAGTAAAGTTGTGTTCATTTCTCCCTGTTTTGCGAAGCAGTCAGTTGAGGCGCCTCTGCATAAAGAATTTATTGATGAAGTGATCACATTTACTGAGCTAAAACAGATATTTGAAGAAGAAAAAATATTTGCCGAAGATTATGATCGAGACTATTTCTTCGATTCTTTTATTCGTGAATTTACAAAGGTCTACCCAGTTTCAGGAGGCTTGGGCAATACAGCACATCTGAATAGATATTTCAAAACAGGTGAAATAGTCATAACGGATACAGTGCCGAAAATAAAAGAAGCATTAGAAGAGATTAAGTCAGGCAAAAAGAAATACCGTTTTTTGGATGTTTTGAATTGCAAGGGCGGATGCATTGGCGGTCCGGCTATATTCAATAAAGATTATTCGACCGAGCACCGTGAATCAATTATTAAAAAATATATCATAGAATCTTCAGAGCACAATCTAGGCACTCATGAAGGAACAGTTGAATATGCAAAAGATGTTGATCTAGGGGTTCAGCTATAGTCAATCGGTATTTGAGCAAATATATACTAAATCCCGCTTATGAATATAGTGGGATTTTTTAGTTATCCACAGCCAACAATTGTAAAATAAAAAGTGCCAGAGTAATATAAAAATCAGGCGAGGGAATGAGAGAAAGGTAGTGCTAATTTCTGTCATCTCTCTTGTACTTCTACTCGATGGAGGTAGAAAGTCATGCGGATGTTGTGTTTCATCGGAGCATTGGTTCTGGTGATCACATCCAGTGCGATCATGGTCTCGGCTTGTGCCGATAACTCCATGGTCGATCTGACCAACTGTTTGGGACCGTCGACGTCTGGAGCGACGTGGGCTGGTGCACCAATCCGTGCTCCGGAAGCAATCTTACTTGATCTCCCCGGGATTCTTCCCGGCCAGGAGATAGACCAGTTTACCGCCATCATGGCAGGCACGCCATTCACCGGCGCTCCCACGATGACGGCAAAGACAATTCTCGGCGATCCGCTAATACGCGGCTCTACGGGAACAATTGTTTTTTCGTCACTGAAAACGGAGATCCACTGTGCCCGTTCGGGTACTATAGGAGTCTCCGTTGCATCCAAGCAACTCTGAGTTTGACTCACATCTGACCAACCTTCTGGTTGGTTGAACGACTACTAGGTATGGGCGGCCCCTTGAGGCCGCCCTTTCTCATTTTGAGGCTAATTTATCATGAATTTATTATAAATAATAAAAAATAAATCATAAGTTAACACCAAAAATAACTCTATTTATTTTGTAGTTTCTTACTCTTCCGATCTGAATTTTATTTTTTCCCTTTACTTGATACAGTAATTTCCATTCTTCAAATGGAAATCGCTCGAACCTTATCGAGCTCGTCCATAAAGCACTAAATTGACTTTGTTATTTTTTAGATTAAAATTAAATTATTGATTAATAAAGGAGAAATATGAAAGCATTTAAAATTATCTTACTTTTTATCCTGCTGATTGTAATCGGTGTCGCTGCTTATGTGGGTATTGGTTATACTAAAGCTAAGAGCGGAACGCAAAAAGATCTTGGGGTGAAATACACGATGGCAGATTATGACCGCGCTGTTAGCGAAAAAGCAGGGGTTGAGGTGTCGGTTCCGGAAGATATTTATTTCAATTCAAGTTTCAAATCAGAAGGCAGCAAGCAGATAGATCAAACTTTCACTGATGCTGAAATCAGTGCAATTCAGAATTACTCCAACGAGAAAAAAGGACCATTTAAAAATGTGCAAATACATTTCATTGGCAATGATCAGGTCGAGGGCTCAGGCTTGATTACTGATCCAAGAGTAAATGCGCCTGTTTATGTCAAAGGAACCATCAAACAAACCGGTTCAAAATCAGTTTCACTTGATTTACAGAAACTGGAAGTCGGCAGCTTTAATATCCCGTCAGCCTTGCAGACCAAAATCAGCGATGAATTTGTTAAAACAGTTAACAACATTTTGTCAGGCATAAACGGCTTAAGCGTCGATAAGATTGAAATTATTGATGGTTCGGTTCGATTTGTTGGCTCAGTACCAGCTAAAGTGACTGCAAATTAGTAAAAAGTACGTTAGTATGGATCTTACCAAATTTGAAAAAGGGCAGTATTTAGTTAATGTGCATAGGATTGTGTATGACAGAGAAAGCAATAAAATCCTTATCTGACGGAGGGAAGACAAGCACAGTTGAAAAATACTTTACGACTTCTATTCACTAGTTTTTGTTGGATTGCTTAAAAACATGATCTTAAAAGCTGGTCATCGAATAAGTTAGCTAGCTAATCAGTTCTTGGATAGCGGCTAATCGTAATCATATGACAAATTGTAGTACAGGCTTAAGTTTATGAGTTTCACGCTAAAGCGTATTCTACAAAACCGTACCACGCTGAAGCGTTGCTACACTCATCTTCTGTAGTACAGCCTTCAGGCTGGCGATTCTACGCGAAGAGTTGCATCGTATCGTAGACAACGCTTTAACGTATTGATTACCAAAAAGCATAATAAATATATAGGGAGTTTCTATGACAGAAGAAGTATGTTGTCCAAAATTTGATCCTTCGTCTTGGGATGGGAAAGAAGTTGAGTGGAAAGATAAGCTTTTTGTGAAAGATACTGTTCGCAGTTTCATGCATATTCCGCTAAACATGGGCCAAGTCATAACTCGTATGTATAAGAAAGTGGCGGAGGCAAAAGCAGAGCCGAAGCTATCCGAATTTATTTTACTTTCGGAAGAGTCTTCACCTTGGAAAAGCGCTCAATATATGACCGTTACTAAAGAAATTGATGGTATGGACAACGTTAAATTTTCCGGAAAATATCTAGCAAAAGTCTTTGAAGGTCCATACAAAGATGCACCGAAATGGTATGGGGAAATGTTAGAATATGTTAAAACAAAAGAAAAACTAGCAAAGAAAGTTTATTTTTACTATACGACCTGTCCCAAGTGCGCCAAAAAGTACGGCAAAAACTATGTTGTTTTATTCGCTGAAGTAAAGTAATAATCCGAAATTAGTGAAGGATAGTCATGCGTGAGCCAATCCCATTGATTTCCGGTATGGGTTCTATTTTCTGTTTTTATTACGCTTGCTTACATGGCGGTAACAGGACATATTTAGGAAATAGCTGCGCTTCTTATTCAGGCAATGGATTAAAATGAACTAGATTTTCTTTGTCGCTTAATCATAATTATGGTCAAAATAACCAGTACGATAAACTCAGCAACTAATATTATATAGTTAGAATGTCTTTGGTTTATAGTCTTGACATTATTTTCGATTTTTGGATCTTGTTTAGTAATATCCTCGGCCAAATTATCAGATTGTTCCTGAGTAATTGTATTTATATTCGTATTCAAGTTATTATTTTCACTACCAGCTGCCGCCACTGGAGCACTACCGTTGATTTGATTTCCAAGATAAGCTGTTTTCTTGGCAGAATCCACTACAAAGCTATTACTCGCAGTTACTTTTTCTCCATTGACATCAATCCATATGGTTATGGAATGTACTCCATCGAGCAATTCCTTGTTTAGCGTATATGTCCAATAGCCTTTGGTGTCCGCGATAGTCTGAGCGTGTATTGGATCGCTCTGGATTGTAATGTTTACCAAGCTATTTGGATCAGCTACGCCAGAGAACCTAGTCCCTGTAATTCTCTTAGCCTCAGTGTTGTAAACGGCGGTTGGGCTAGGGGAAACTCTGGTAATTTTAGGTTTGTAGCGAACTGAAACCTCCGGTGTAGTTGATGATGTGGGGGCAATTGATGAGTTGGTATTGGTTTGTGACATAGTAGAATCGTCATCGTTTTCGTTTGAGTCATCCTCGGAGCTAAGATTTGAATTAGAATTAATCGGATCGTCAGATGGTGGAATTACCGGTAAGTCGGTGTTTATGTTCACAGGAGTATTGGAGTAAATCATTTCAAAATGTTTTGTAGTTGTGTTATTGTTCGGATCAATCGCATTTACATTAACCTGATATTTTTCTGATTGGTCTAGGCCTGTAAACGTTATTTTGTGATGAGTGTAAGCATTTTTTTTGAATTCGTCAAAGTATGAGATGTGTGTTCCATTCCATTCTGTTTCAAGATGATTCCCGTCTGCATCGGATAAATCTGCTCCGCCGTAAGTGACCTCAGGCGAATTATTTATTGATTTAGCATTATCCCATTCGATAGTAGCGGTGTTTCCGGAGTAAGAATAATTTAAGTTTTCTAGCTTTGGCTTCTCGTTATCATTATTATTGTTGTCTGACAGCCTATAAAGAGGATCGCCGACTATGTATAATCTCCAATAGAGATAATCCATCGACATATACATGCTTTCGGCAAAATTGAAATGTTTTATGCCCAAGTTGGAATTGCCGTTTAGAAAAAAATCGAAAAAAGAAACAGGATCAGTTAAGCCGTTGAGGTATGGCTCATCAATAGTACCGGTTGTGCCCGTTACGTCGTTGGCAAGTAAGTAGGCCGGAATTATCGTGTCGTTTGAGTTGCGAATATTTCTATATCCGGTGTACGATCTTATGTGAATACCTATTCCTCCCGGCAGGAAATTGTCCCAATTTCTGTATCCCAGCTCTTTGTCGCAGCCATCTGTTCTAATAAGACTGTTTGCGAGGTGACCCTCGCCGGGGTGACACCTATCCCAATCCACATCCCAAGTATGCCAAACTGAATCTGAAAAGCCCCATAAGGATCTCCACAAGGGAGTAGGTCCGCCTTCTGCTTGTCTGTCGTAAGTACAATTATACCCAGCTCTTTCAACAGCCGCACAGAAACCCGTAGATTCGGGGCTAGGGAGCAGACCACCGTTTAAAGATCCATATTCGTACGCATTGCCAACACTGCTATTTATATATTTCTCGGCATACAATGCTTTGTCAGTCAGTCCTTTGGCTATTTCAAAACTTGGTCCGTCTAATCTTGATACCAAATAGATTCCATTTGTATTATCAAATCGGGTGCCGGGCGCAAATGGTCCTTTGAAATAATCATAGCTGCCCCAAGATATTTTGCTGTAGGGATTCACGATGTAGGCTGCGTTAGTTTGATCTTTGGTGATAAACATGGTCGACAGATAGCTATCAACACTAAATGCTTTTCCTCCGGCAGCGGCAGCTCTAGTACAGGTATTTCCTTCATAGAGATTACATTGATCCAAATGTACTTGATCATTTACTCTAATCGGAACTCCATATGTGGGAACAATATAAAGAATTTTGTATTTTAGATTATTTGTTTCGAGATAGCTTTTTATTGGAGCTTCGATCTGGGAATAATACTCCGGACCATCGATAACCCATTCGGTTGTTGTATTTATGTGTACAATATTAGAGGAAGGAATATTTCTCATTTTTTGATAATGATTTCCAACATCTATGGAAGCGGTGCTGTTATCGTTGACGATAACCAAAACATTTTCCGGTCCGCCAGGTCCCCTGACTAATTGAGTTATATCAAAAGACACTGTTTGGCTAGCCTCGAGATTGCCATCGGAAATTCTAAAAGTAGTATTAAAATGACCCATTTGACCGGACGTGGGGGTCCAAGTAAAAGTATTTTTAACGGTATCAATAACTGCCCCTTCAGGAAGATTTTCTGTTGTTAGAACAATATTGTCTAGATTTGGATCATGATAAGCGGGGAGAGGAAAAGTAATTTTGTTTTCGTTAAAACTTTTTTGTGGAGGAACAACCGTATCAAAGACCGGTGCCTGATTGGTGCCCGGTGTCACTGTTAAATTAAAAGCGATCTCGACATCATGAGGGCCATCAGATAGATTAAATTTGAACAGATATTGGCCGGCCTGACCATACGAGGGGTGAAACTTAAGTTGAAATTTATAAACATTATCGAGATTTGGAACAGGCGTTGCGTAATAGGCTTGGTTAACGGGCAATGGAACCATCTTTGGTCCGCAGCAATACATAGGATGGCTATCAGGGTCTGTAGTAAGAACATCTACCGTT
This sequence comes from Patescibacteria group bacterium, assembly GCA_038216025.1. GTDB lineage: Bacteria > Patescibacteriota > UBA1384 > XYA2-FULL-43-10 > 1-14-0-10-43-13 > JBBQQK01. Next base: position 25,168 of record JBBQQK010000004.1, on the reverse strand, counting down.
AATGGCATGCCCTCCTCAACAGTCTGATCGGGAATCGGCTGGTATAGCGCAGGAGGCTCTCCCCAGTAATCGGCAAGATATTTATTGCCAGTTATATATCCGATTAACCCGAGAGCTAAAATCGCTATCACTGCAAAGATTATCCCAACTCGTATTTTTTGTTTTGGCTTAATGCCAAAACAAAAACCCCTCCCAGCGCTTTTAATTCTTTTAAAAATTTTTCTCAGTTTTAACTGAGTATTCATGTGGAATTTTCAGATATATTCATTATTTATATCTTATCATTTCTAGATATCCGAGCGAAAGACGATTTTCTTTTTCGATATTGAAACGGCCGTAGCATGTCGACGGATAGACATTGCTCTTACTTTATCGAGTTCTAGTACTTTGCCATCGTCTAAAATTACTCGGCCGCTTTTATGATCCTTGAACTTGCCGGTTATGATATCGCCGTTTTTCATGATGATATGAAGGGGAGTGCCTTTTGGAAAAGAAGTATGCATAAGATAGTCATAAGTCTTTAGTCTTTAGTCGTAAGTCGTAAGTCCTTAGTCATAAGTCCTTGATTATTTTTCAGTCTATTTGGAATTAGCTATTACTTTTTTCTAGCTTTTGTTCTGCCTTGAGAGTCTAATATTTTCTTTCTCATTCGCAGACTTTTTGGAGTAACTTCAAGCAATTCGTCGTCTTCTAGGAAGTCTATGCACTGCTCAAGAGAAAAAAGTGTTGGAGGAGTTAGTACTGTTGCAATATCTGAATTTGAAGCTCTGACGTTTGTCAGCTTCTTTTCTTTTGTGACATTAATTTCAAGATCGTCTTCTCTGCCGTTGAGTCCGATAATCATGCCAGCGTAAACATCTGTTGCAGGCGGAATGAAAGTTGTGCCTCGTTGTTGAGCAATATTAAGACCATAAGAAACTGCTTTGCCATTCTCGAAAGCGATCAACACTCCGTTTCGTAATTTTGGAATAGTTGAACCCATGGGAGCGTACTTCAAGAATAAAGAGTTGGTTATTGCCGTTCCTTTTGATGAGGTTAACAAAACATTTCTCAGCCCAAGCGTTCCTCTGGTGGAAATTTCAAATTCAAGCCGAGTTGAACCATCGCTGTTTTCGCTTTGATGCAACATTATGCCTCTTCTTTTGTTTACTTCTCCGATAATGGTTGAAGCGAATTCTGATGCAACGTCAACAGTCAATTCTTCGATCGGCTCACATTCTACACCGTCGACTATCTTCGTAATGACTTTTGGTTTTCCAACTTGAAGCTCAAAACCTTCGCGTCTTAGCGTTTCAATAAAAACTGATAAGTGAAGTTCTCCTCGTCCAGATAGTATAAAATCGCCACTTTCGGCTGTGGCCATTTTCATGGATACATTCGTTTCGAGCTCTTTTACCATTCGGTCGTGAAGATGACGTGCTGTCACAAACTTGCCTTCTCTTCCGGCATAAGGAGAAGTATTGGCGTAAATTGATATTGAAAGGGTAGGTTCTTCGATTGCAATTGAAGGTAGAGCAGAAGCATCACTTGGATCAGCAATGGTATCTCCGATGCAAGCGCCTTTTAGGCCAGCAATTGAAACAATATCCCCTGAATAAGCTTCTTTTACTTCAATCTTTTTTAAGCCTTGTGTTATATAAATGCGCTCAATTCGTGAATTTTCAACTATTCCTTTGTCATTGACCAAGGAAACGGCCATTCCGGTCGTTGCTGTGCCTGAATGAATTCTGCCGATAGCATATTTACCCATAAAGTTGTCATAATCAAGGGCAGATATTATCATCTTAAAAACGTTGTCTTCGTTCTGAGCAGGTGCGGGAATATGATCGACGATAGCCTCTAGTATGGTGGATAAGTCTGCGGGCTCATTTTCATCAGTTGGCAGTTCTGCCCAAGCTTTGCCATCTCGTCCGATCGCATAATAAATAGGAAAATCGAGCTGAGCATCATCAGTTGCTAGTTCTAGGAATAGATCATATGTTTTATTAATAGTATCAGGAATGTCTGCATTTGGCTTATCAATTTTGTTGATAACAACAATCACTTTAAGTCCCAATTCAAGCGCTTTTTTCAGCACGAATTTTGTCTGAGGCATAGGTCCTTCTTGCGCGTCTATAAGAAGAATAGCGCCGTCAGCCATGTTTAAAGTACGCTCAACTTCTCCGCCGAAATCAGCGTGTCCGGGAGTGTCAATAATATTGATTTTGATATCATTGTGGATAATAGCGGTATTCTTTGCCAAAATAGTGATGCCGCGTTCTTTTTCTTGATCATTTGAGTCCATGATTAAATCTTGAGAAAATGCCGCTTCATTTTCACGAAATGTTTTTGACTGTTTCAAAAGTCCATCTACAAGAGTTGTCTTGCCATGGTCTACATGGGCGATAATCGCTACGTTTCTAAGTTTGTTATGCATAATTTCTTTCTAATTCACTGTTAAAACAGGCACAAAATGTGTTAATTAGTGTAGATACTGATTGATTTACTAATTTGTTAAATATACCAGAAAAAAGACAATTCGTCAAACAAAAATGATGCCTGGCGACTAATTGCCGCCAGGCATTGGAGGTAGAGACAGCTGAGATGATTGTCAGCTCGGAGAGGGCTAAAACCAAAGCCTCATAAGGTGTCCTCCCGTTATGGAGCTAAGGCCTTAGTGGTACCCCTTTCTCCAAGCTGACTTCTGTATAATAGGTATTTGCGATAAGAATATCTTTGTGAAATCTTTTAAGTCATATATATGCGACTTATCGATATTTTAGTTTAGGTTAATCATGACAAGGATTTTGGGAGAATATATCTTCCTAAAAAAAGTCCGAAATGCTAAGATTAGTTAAGGATTACTTTAAAAGGGCCCGTTGTTCGAGTTCTTTTTGTATTCATTTCGAAAAATATAGATAAACATAAGGAGTCAAATGGAGAGTGACGCAAACAAAAAGCATCCATTGGATTGGAATGCAAAAATTGTCAGGTTTTTCTATGATAACAGCCGCCTTGTCTGGCTAATAATCATTGCTGCATTAATTGGTGGCACATTTAGTTTAATGTCTTTTCGACGTGAAGGATTTCCTGCGGTAAGCATCAAAACTGTGATCGTCCAGACTATTTATCCGGGGGCCAACTCAAAAGAAGTTGAATCAAAGGTTACAAAGGAAGTTGAATCCGCCATCAAAGATGCAAAAGGGGTAAAAGACTTTTCTTCGATTTCTCAAAATAGCTATTCGCAAGTGATAGTGAATTTTGAAGAATCGGTAGACTTGGACCAGGCTGTTTCAGACCTCCAGAACAAGCTTGTCATTGCTAAAGGCAGTCTTCCGGAAGACGTTGAACAGCCAAAGGTCATGACTATCACTACCAGCGGCGCCGCCTTCGTTTATGGAATAGCTGACGGCAAAGGAGTGAATAGCTCGAGGATTGAAGCAAAGAAAATGGCCGATGAAATTGAATCTGTCGATGGTGTCAAAAAAGCTTCCCAGAAAGATGTTAAGGAAAATGTGGTAGTATCTGTTGATTCCGCATCTTTGCGAAAAGCCGGTATTCCTTTGTCTAATATTGCTCAGATCGTTCAGGCTGGAAATGTTGATTTGCCTACAGGTTATCTTGAAATAGACGGTAAAAAGCAATCAAGCATTGCTCTTGGGTCTATTTCGTCCTTATCTGACATTGAAAATATCTTGATAGGGGTTAACCCGTTAACTAAGGCGCCGGTTTTGTTGAAAGATGTTGCAAAAGTTGATAAAGAGTTAGCTGTCTCTGATAATATCGATCGCTTTGGCGTACTTAAAGATGGCAATGTTGTATCCAACGAAGGGGTTCTGTTGGAAGTCGAATTAACAAGCGATGCCGATATTATTCGAACTAAAGAAAAAATCGATTCAGCTATTGCTGATGCAAAATCTGAAGGAAAGGTTGATGGGGGAGTAGTTGCCACAACTGTTTATGATATGGCAAAGCAGACAGAAGATCAGGTTAAAGAGATTATGGATGCTTCAGTTGGCTCCAAAAAGAATCTGTTTCTACTTGGCGGTCTGCAATTGCTGTTTTTGGCAATGTTACTTTTGGTAAATTGGCGTGCTGCATTGATTTCCACTTTATCAATTCCATTTGCCTTCGCTCTTACTTTTATTTCACTCAAGTTGACCGGAACTCAGCTGAATACAATCGTTTTATTTTCGTTTGTTCTTGTTCTTGGTCTTATAGTTGATCCTGCTATCGTCATGATAGAGGCAATACAGCGTTATAGAGATTTGAAATATTCTAGCCGTAATTCCGTAATAGAATCAGGCAGAAGATACGGAGCTTCGATTATGATGGCTGTTCTAACCTCGCTTTTGGTATTCTTGCCCTTTGGAGTTGTTACAGGCTATTTTGGTCAAATTATTAAATACCTTCCTTTGACAGTGATTCCAGCATTGGTTGCCTCGTATATTGTGCCTATTGCTCTTTTGCCTTACTTGACTAGAAAAATTTTGCATAGAGAAAAGGGCAATAAAGAATCTGCCGTATTTAGTGAAGAGGAAAATCTGTCCAAGGCTTCTCACTTTATAATGAAATTGAACACTTGGATCCTTTCTAATATATGGCATAAGGTCACAATTCTTGCCGTTTCAATTGTCCTTATTGTCTTGTCCTTCTCTCTTGTGGCCACCGGTAAAATTCAAATAGTTCAATTTGCCAATCCTTCTGATAGTCCTATGCTTCAAGCTCAAGCCACTTATCAAAATGGGCTCACAGAAACTCAGAAAAATGAAGCAGCTAAAAAAATTGAAGATGCCTTGATAAAAGAAGAAGGCATAAAAGAATATTTCTTTACCAATCAATCTGCTGATGGTTTTTGGATGTACATCAATCTAAAAGATAAATCAGAGCGGAAAGACAAAAATAATAAGAGCAAGGAAATTCTTGCGCGAGTTATCGACAATACAAAAAATATTACAGGGCTTGATGATCTTTTATTCGCTGAGGTAATAACCGGCCCTCCTTCTGGTGGTTATCAAATTAAAACTCAGCTTGCTACAAACGATCTGGCCAAACTTGAAAATGCTTCAAAAAGAGTTGGTGAATTTTTGCAATCAGCTGAACATGTGACTAAAGTTGATGATGGATTTACCGGCAAGACAGATCCGGAAATTCAAATAAGTCTGAACAGAACAAAGGTCGGAATCGCTGGTTTATCCAGCTTTGAAGTCGGCAGCCAGATTAAATCAGTTATTGATCAAAATCAAATTGGTAAATTTTCAGACAAAGATGGCAATAACTTTGATATTTTCTTAACAGCAAATTCTAAACCTAAAAATATCGATGAGCTTAAAAAACTTCCTTTGTTATCAAGAGCCGGTACGATCATTAACCTAGGTGATGTTGCCGATGTGACCGAAGGCCAAGGGGTCGGTTCAATAGAGCGCTATAACGGAGCTCGTTTTGCAACCGTGCAAGCTAGAGTGGACGACACTAAAAACACAGCAACTGTCCAAAAAACTTTAGACGACTATTTGACCAAGGATAAATTGAAAGAATTGGGTATCGATAGCAAGCTGAATAAGGGTGATATAGGCGATATAACAAAATCATTTACTGATTTAGGTGTCGCTTTGATTATAGCTATAGTTCTTACTTATCTTGTTCTTGTTCTTCAGTTTAGGTCATTTTCGTTGCCTGTGATAATGCTCTTCACTATTCCGTTGTCGTTCATTGGAGTTTTTCCGGTGCTTTGGATAACCAAGAGTCAATTTGGCTTCCTGGAACTTTTAGGCATTACGATTTTAGTAGGTATCGTGGAAAATGTGGCGATTTTCTTGATTGATTATGCAAATCAGTTGGTGAAAGAAAAAGGACTTACGCCAAAAGAAGCAATTATAAAAGCATCAGGTGTTCGTTTTAGACCAATATTGCTCACTAAATTGGTTGCTTTGGGCGGTCTTCTGCCTCTGGCCATCGAATCAGAATTTTGGAGAGGCTTATCCCTGGTTATTATCGCCGGTATCGGACTTTCTGGCTTTTTCTCTCTAGTGGTAATTCCGATTCTATATGTATCAATAATGAAATTACGGGCAAGGGTGCATAAAGAGCAAGTGGTTTAGATAAAATAAATGAAAAAGGACATTCAGTTATGGATGTCCTTTTTAGGTGGGCCAATTAAGTTAGGTAAGCGTGAGGTAATATATTTAATACAGGTGGCTAAGTAGAATTTTCAGCCCGATCAGCACTATTGCTGTGCCGCCGAATATTTTTAAATAAGAAGGTTTAATATTAATTGACTTGCCTATCATGCCCCCAGTAAATGAGAGAAAAAGGGTGACTAGGGCAATCACTATCGCACTTAGAATAATATTGGATTTGATCAGACTGAAGCTGATGCCGACGACTAAGGCGTCGATGCTTGTGGCAATTGCAAGCATAAATAAATTTTTCCTTGATAGTAGATTAAATTTCTGTTTCTCTTTCTCAAACATCATTCTGGTTCCTACGAAAAGAAGTAGAAAAAAAGCGATCCAATGATCATAGCTGACAATGTAGTCTTTCATTTGAAAACCGGCCGCGTAGCCAATTAGTGGCATGATTCCTTGAAATAGGCCAAAGAGTAGAGCAATTTTTAACATCATTGTTTTATTTTTTTTGCAAAAAGCTCCACAGGCAAAAGAGGCAGCAGTGGCATCCATGGCTAGGCCAGTTGATAGAAGGAGTAAAGATAAAAAAGTCATAATAAGATTGTATCAAAAAAAGACTTCATTGCTGAAGTCTTTTTTCTTTAACGGCTCATCTATATGAGGCGTTGATTTATCTGGCGTCTACAAAAGTCAGTGCGCTGCCCTTTTTCATGCCTCTGCCAGTTCGGCCGATTCTGTGTATATAATCGTTGTAAGTTTGTGGAACAGTATAGTTGATAACGTGAGAGATATCATTGATGTCCAAGCCTCTTGCGGCTACGTCAGTGGCAACTAAAATGTTGATGTCATCGCGTTTAAAAGAAGTCAAAGCTCTTTGTCTTTGGTGTTGTTTTTTATCACCATGGATAGAGTCAGCCTTGAAGCCTTCGGTCACCAAATTTCTGGTAAGTTTTTCAACTTCAGCTTTTGTCTCGATGAAGATAAGCACTTTTTTGGAATCGTCTTGGCGTAGTATCTCTGAAAGTTGAGTAAATTTCATCTCTCTGTCTCTTACGCGAACAATGTCCTGATCAACATTTTCAGTAGTTTGTCCTGATTTGATTTCAACAGTGATTGGATCTTTTAGAATTTTTGTAACAAGATCTCTAATTTTGATAGGCATTGTTGCTGAGAAGAACAGAGATTGTCTGTCTTCTGGCAATTGCTTAACAATTTCTTTGATCTCATCGACGAATCCCATGTCCAACATGCGGTCAACTTCATCTAGAACTATATTGTTGAATTTAGTGAAATCAACTAAGCCTCTTTCGCTTAGGTCCTTAAGTCGTCCAGGCGTACCTATCACAAAGTGAGGATTTCTTTTAAGATTTCCAATTTGCTTGAAGACTGGAGCGCCGCCGACACAAATTGCCGAGAAGAGTTTCATGTTCCAAGAGAACTGTCGAAATTCAACTTCAATTTGTTGCGCTAATTCACGGGTAGGAGCTATGATCAAAACTTTTTGTGATTTGTCGTTCCATACCTTGTTTATTAAAGGCAATAGAAATGCTGCAGTTTTGCCGGTTCCGGTATTAGCCAAACCGATAAGGTCGCGGCCTTCTAGCAAATGATTGATTGCTTGATCTTGAATAGGAGTAGGGGTTTCATATTTCTTGTGTTTCAAATTCTGCAAGATTGGTTCGCACAAAGCGAAATCGCTGAATTTGTGTGTGATCTCGGTCAATTCTTTTTGTTGAATATCTGAAGATTTTTTTACGAATTTAGAAATATCGATTGATTCTCCAAAACTACGTTTTGGTCTGGAGTTTCTTCCGCCGCCACTGCTTCTTCTGAATCCGCCGGATGAAGGGCGAGAATTTCCATAAGAAGATGATTGGCCTTGACTTCTTCTGTCTCCTCTTCCGTCAGAAGAGCTTCCGCTATTTCCACCAAAATATGATGGTTTTTTCCTGCTGTCAAAAGACGAACTTCCGTCTGATGATGGCCTGTTGCTGTTTCTTGATCCAGCGCTAGCTGGATACTTTTTCTTAATAAATCTACTTTGAAAAGTAGTGTTTGCTGTTTTTTGCATGATTTTTTCCCGTATTTTTGCAAAAGCAAAAATACCTAAATAAATTAATAAAATCGACTGGCAACCACATGGTTGTCGAATTGCTGTATAGAAACGTCGAAATATTAATTTATCCATCATACGTACTTGAGTTGAAGTACGCTCACAGAAACATAATATAGAACGTGGTTTGTTGTTGTTAATATCTTTGCATAAAGCAATGATCTACCAAGTTCCGCTTCGGAAAATCTATAGAACAATTTCTTATGTTTTGACTATAACATGAAAATAAGTTTTGTGCAAGTATTTAATCTAATTATTTTAAAGAATGCAAATCATTTTGTGTGTGAGGACTAACTAAAGTAAATATTATATTAATCTCGAAAGAAGTAAAATTATGGAAAATTTGTTAAACTTAAGTAAAGGACTGCATAAGCATTATTGTAGGAGATGAAATGGAAAAGATGATATCGGAAGAGGAAAGAGAAGCCGCAATGAAGTTCAATCAGGAGATGAGCGGTGTTGAAACTGAGCGAATGGAATCTGAAAACAGCCGTTTAAAACAACAGGTTGAAGATTTGTCAGCCATGTTAAATGCAGTAATTCGGTCTATGGGAGCAAATCAGGAAGAGGTCAATGCGGTCATGGAAGCCGTTCCTTTAATATTAAATGCATCCAACATGCAAGAAAAAGGGCGAATTGCAGAGAACGAATTCTATGACCGAATACACACAATTATCGATAGAAAGGAGTCAATCGATCCTAGGATCAAGGCTGATTTGAATTAAATTCAGAAACAGCCGAAATACAGTCAATGCTTTATTAAAAAGCAAAAAACGATTAAACTATAACTATGTTTGGTAAAAAATTTACAGTTGAAGAAAAAATAAGACTGCAGGATGAACTGCAGGAACTTTTAGAAAAATACGGAATAGAAAACGTTAACGATGTATTTCAGCAATATATTGCTTCCTATCAAGGCACTCAAAAGCTGGTAAATCAAGAAGCTCAGAAGCCTGTACAAAATCAAGTTAATGAATCAGCTGAACAAATAGCTGTTCATCAGCGTGAATTAGAAAAAGAAAACGAAGCCAAAGAAAAACTCCCGCCAAGCGTAAGAAGCGTTGAAGATTTTGAAAAAGGATGCATAGAGGTCTGTTCTGCGGGTACTGTCAATCCGCAAATCATAAATACGGTAAAAGAATTTCTTCAAGGATCAAAAAAAATCTATTTGAATGATCTTTCCGATAAAAATTTCATAATGAGTTTATCTTCTGAACTGTTTCCTGAACGTGTGTTCAATAACCCTGCAGAGGACTGGATAGATTATAACGCAGAAAGAATCAGGACATACCTTAAAAGGCATTTGCGTTTGAAAGGGTATCAGTTTTTAGATTCAGAAGTTGAGGTTGGTAAGATGTATGACCCAAGAAAGCATAATTGCATAGAGCGAGAATACGTTAAGGACTCAACTATGGATGGCAGGGTGCTAAAATTGGTTAACGAGGGTTTGATAATAGGTAAAATTCTTCATATCAACTGCAATGTGATCGTCGGCAAATATGCGGGTTGAGTAATGTTCAAAATAAAATGCTCCAGAATCACTTCGGAGCATTTTATTTATATTGTTAGTGTATTTATGAATTGTTACTTTTCGTTTTCAACTTTCTTGACTTCCTCAATTAGCTCTTTTGCTCTTTGTCCACCTTTTCTGCCTCCTATTTCTCCTCCCTTTTGACCAATCTCTTAGTAAAATTCGTGACCATATCTTCTACTGGTGATTGATCCTCCTTTTTTGCCGGCCTCTTTAACAGATATGTTTCCCTTTTCCATTCTTTCTGCTATATAAATCACCTCCTTCGTTCTACAAATATAAATTACTCTCTTCTGATTGCGTGTGATTGTTAATTTTTATTAAATATAAAAGAAGAGCAGGCGTGTAGCCTGCCCAAGCGGGGATTGCCGGTTAGATAATTCTGGGCGATGCCCCAGGCGAGGTAAAAAGCTTGATAATCGATTCTTCGTTGTTCTTTGACGAGCTGAAGGAACACTAGCTCCCTCTTTTGTTTTTTGACGCCTCGGGGATCCATCATCAGGGTGTCGATGATCAGATTTGCATAGCGCCTGATCTTGACATCCGGCCCTTTGCTTTCGGGGTAGTAGCGCCTGATGTGGACCTCGTACTTGTGGAGATTGTTCTGGCTCTTATTTGAGTTAGTAGAGACTAGCTTCATGGCGTAACCTCCTTTGCATATCTCTCTATTAATTAGAATACCAAAATTTTTACAGAAGCTCTTGTGGACAATTAATTTTTTAAAAATTGAATAAAAATATCGATACTGGATCCAGTATAGCTTGCTGAACAACGATGTTTGCGGTCTTGTTATAAGTTCGCTGCGCTTCTTTTAGCGCTTTGAGTTTTCTTTATATCTTGCTATAATTTTTCTGAAACTGATAAATTACTTAAATCTTGGGAGGAACGATGGAACTAGAAGCAGTACTTAAAAGAATTGCAATGATTGAAAAGTATGAAGAGGAGATTCGTGTAGCTAAAGAGATGCTTAAAGGGGAATTGGAAAATTCGGCTGAATTTCTGCAAGTAACAGAAGAAGTCAAAGAAGTACAAAACAAGAAAAAACAAGTTAAAGATGCTGTTTTATCAAGTGAACCAAATCAGAAATTGATTGCTGATATTAAAAGCAACGCAGATGAGATTACGACTTTAAGAGAAATATTATCAGCAGAACTTGTTCAAGTATTCAAGGAAGACGATACCGACGAAATACAAGATGCAAGCGGAGCTAAAAGAAAGTTCAAAGTTTCCATCAGGCTTATGCCAAAAAAGAATTCGGGAAACTATAATCAAGAAAGTTAGAATTATATAGGAAGAAGATTTGTATTAATGAAATTATTTTTAGATATAGAAACGTTGCCGGCTCCTGGCGAAAAAATGGAGATTATAAAGAATTTGTGGGAAGACTCAAGAAAGAAAAATGGGGGAAAAGAGATCAAAGGGACAAATGACTTTGATACTTTTTTTCGAAACACATCTTTTCAAGGTGAATTTGGGCGAATTTTTTGTATTGCTTATGCTGTCGACAATCAAGAAACAGAATGCATTTCAGGGGACGAGAAGGAAATTTTACGAAAGTTCTGGGCCATAGCAAAAGATGCCCATCTTTTCATCGGTCACAATATAATGGACTTTGACTTACGGTTTATCTTTAAAAGATCAATTATACTTGGTGTGCGTCCAAGTCGGGAGTTGAGTTTTGCCCGTTATAGGAATAGTCCGATATTCGATACTATGTGCGAGTGGGAAAAATGGGGCGCAAGAGGAGCAGGCTTGCACAAACTAAGCTTGGCACTAGGAATTTCATCGCCAAAAGAAGAGGGTATTGATGGCAGCAAAGTATACGATTATTTTTTGGCTGGCAAAGGCGATGATATCTGCAAGTATTGCAAACGCGACGTCGAAGCGACTAGAAAAGTATACAAAAGAATGATATTTGATAGCGTCGATAATGCTTTGCCGAATCCTGTAGAAGTAGTATAATTGTAGCTAGATTAACTAATTATATTTATACCCATGCGTTTTATTAGATTTATTGTTTTCTTTTTACTGATCAACAGTGTTATTGTTTTTTGTGTTCTTCTGAATCTGAAATTAGCTTTCGGATCTCCAAAACAGGCAAAAAAAATAATATCCAAGAGCAATGCCTACGAGGTTGTAGTCGCCTCCATAAGGGACAATATAGTACTAGCTAATAGTGATTTTGATAAAGGAACAATGCTCGAGGTTCTGAACGAGCAAATTGACTCCAGCAAATTACAAATTATCACTGAGGATCTAGTTGATCAGTTTTATGCGGCTGCTGAGTCACCCAGCGGAAAATCCGAAGTAATTCTTCGCTATTCCATGCTCGCCAGTCAACTGCCGGCTGAAATTACCTTGCCGGCAGACCAGACTTATTCTCTTGAAAACAAAGCCTTTCCGGTATTTCCTTTCATGCGAAACTTTACGATGTATATGGGTGGTCATCTTATCTTGATAGTGTTATTGCTTGCTCTACATTTTTGGCTAATCGGAAAAACAAAGAAACAGAAACTCAAATGGTTTGGCATTTCTTTTCTATTGATTGCCTTTGTTCTCGCTTCTATCGTAACGATGCTTTATTTTGTTATTCCGCAAATAATTGGACAGCTTTCTTCTTCTCTTGAACTAGAGAGCCAGAAAATTATCCGCGGATTCACTAAAGTGGCGGATCTAATATTGGTTGAGCAAAAACTATATTATATTATTGAACTCTCTGCTGCGGCTTTGGTTACTTTTGTTTCTTTTGCCATAAGCAAAGCTATTCGCGAAAATCCAACTTCAATTGATTATCGAGGTTAATGTTCTAAAAAAAGCCCCCGGCCAGTTTGGTCGGAGGTTACCTTGTGTGACAAAAAGAGACAAAATAGCAATCACCCATTTGGATGGTTTTGCTTGCATAAGCCCGGACGAGTAGAGTGCCTCTTTTTCGAAGGCAATCCCTTTGTGCTATTTCTGACTGAAGCTTTTTGTTACTCTGAAGCTCTTTGGCTTCTTGCAAAAGCTTAAAGATCACGTCGTGATTATTAGCTTGGCTTTTTGCTATGACACAGCAGCTGATACATTGACCGTTTCTCTCAACGATCGCCTTGATTGTAGGGTCATGCCCATGGTCTTGGCAATTGCTGACTATCTCTGTCAACGCCGTCATTACGGAGTAGTAAGTTTCCAGGCAGTGAGTATTGGCTAATAAGCCATTCACTGCTCTTCTTAATACAACGATTGATTTGTTGTATTGGTTCCTGTCGTTCACCGGTAATTCTAGACTCAATCGATCGATACTCACTGACTTCACTTCCTTTCAAGATAGACTTGATTCTTGGCCTTAAGGGAAAGCCAAAAACCGGTATGTCCTGAACAGTCAAAGAGCGCTCAAAATAGAGCGCTCTTTGATATTGTCTAATAATTTTCAGTGAATAATTCGAAATAAGCTTGTGGGTGGGAGCACGCGGGACAAATTTCTGGTGCATCAGTGCCTTTGTGCATATATCCGCAATTACGGCATCTCCATGTTACTTCTGTGTCACGTTTGAAAGCAATGCCTTTATCAATATTTTCTTTCAGTTTCAAGTATCTTTTTTCATGTTCTTCTTCGACTTCTCCGATTTCGGTAAAAACATTTGCGGCTTCGTCATATCCTTCCTCTTTTGCTTTTTTGGCAAAATTCGGATACATTGTTTTCCATTCGAAATTCTCTCCGGCGGCAGCATGTTCAAGATTGATCGAAGTGTCTTTTACTGCCGGAAAATCGAAGTTTTCTAAAGTTGATTTAGCTTCTTCGTCTAAATTGTAGAGCAGCTTCATCAAACGCTTGGCGTGTTCTTTTTCGTTCTCCGCAGTTTCAAGAAATATTGCTGCCACTTGCTCATATCCGTCTTTTTTTGCCCTTGATGCAAAATAAGTATATTTGTTGCGCGCCATTGATTCTCCGGCAATCGCGCGCAATATATTTGCTGGTGTTTCGTTCATTTTTTACTCCTTCGATTATGATTAAAACTTACAATAAGACGAGTGATTATGCAAGCGATTGGTATGCCCTTTATTTTTCCGATGCCGATCTTAGTAGTTCTTGTCTTAATTGGCTTTTGTATTGAAGTAGTATTTGGCCCTCATTGTAGTGTGGGTGTTCAATTTTTTGTTGTTCTATAAAATCCTTGGGGATGTCCTTGTAGGATACATCTTCGGTTATCTTATCCATACTATCCAATATTTCTGTATTAACTTTCTGCTCGAGTGGTTCTGTTGGCTCAATTGTAGATTCAGGAGTGCTTGTACTTGAGTCAACTGCATTGTCTGCGCCGGCATTTGGTTGTGGTGTAGTGGTTCCCAAGGGAGGTTTGGACGCAGCATAGATGACGCGTCTTGGCTCTTCTGTCTCATGAGAAGTTGGCGGTTCGTTTGTGGTCGGTTCGCTTTGGTCATACGGTGTTTGCTCTGTCGCCAAGTGAGAAGATAAGTGCGAGCCTGATTTATGATGGTTTAACACATCTTGAACTACTTCGTGTGGTTTTGATCCGAATAGACCGCCCAGAAAACCTCTTGGCTTTAAACTTGTATCCCAAACTAAATCTTTACTCAATCCTTTATCTGCAAACATGATATGGCTGCCATCTTTCGATATGGTGACTTGATCTGGTTCAATTCTTCCGCTTTTTACTAGATTATCGAGGTAATTCTGAGCATCTGGTTTTAGTAGCTTGTTATCAAGTATTCTCTGCAATTGACCTTTGTCAAGCTTTATTCCTTTGTTGTAATCTTCAACACGACCAGCTTTCCATCTAAAACCGCTTGGATCTGCCTTTTCTGCATGCTGCGACGCAGCTTCCTGCTCATTGCTAGATGTATCGTTGCCATGTAAATCATTGTTCGATGTATGGCCTTGATGGTGCGCTGATGGCTCGTGACTGCCATCGTTGTTTGTATCATGGTGATCTGAATGTTGAGCGGCTTGCTCATGATTTCCATGGCTGTCTGTTGTGTGGTTGTCGATGTTGTGGCTATTGCCATCACCATGAATTCTATCTCTGATAGCTGCAATGGCATTGTGGTCAACACCTTCAAATTTTGCTCCTTTGTTAACTTGATCGGCTGTTTGCTTGGCCAATTCGAGCGGATCTGCATGTTTCAATGCATCCACATCAGAAATGGAGCCATCCGCCTTAAATCCATCGTGTTCCCTCAAAGCTTGTGACATGCCTCGAATAAAGTTTTCTTTGTCTGCTTGGTTGGCGAAATTGATTTGCCCTTTTCCCTCGAGTCCTTCAACCATTTTTGTAGCATATCTATCGCTTGCTCCAGCTGTCGTATCTATTTCGCCCTTTGCCTTGTTGATTTCGTCCGTAAAGCTGGAGCTATCTGAATCAAATTTATTAGAGTGAATAGTTACATGATTTTGAGCTTCCGGTTGACTTCCGTTTGGCTGATTTGGAATAGGAGAATCTTGGTCTGGAGCGTTATCTGGACCTTTTGCGCTAGGTTCTGGAGCAGGAGATGAGTCTGGTTGGTCTGTATTGCCGGCAGTATGTTCTGAGCTGTGGTTTGAGTGCTCGAAGTGATGATTGGTTAATATTGATATGGTAGCTAGTACTCCTGCTCCTAATCCTGCGCCTACAAAAACATCCCACGATCTAGAGCTACTAGCTCCTTCTCGGATATTTTGTATATTCTCAGAATCTTCCTCAGTGATACCGCCAGTTTCTTCCAACGCCTTTTTTAAAGCTTCAATTTTGTCTGAATGAGCAAAAGCAGATGAAGCTCCTTCTGGAGTTTTTTGCAAAATACCCATACCAAGTTGTGTTGCGCCAGAGAACAAAATTCTGCCAAGAGTACCAGCACCAACGCCAGCTCCGACGTAAGCACCTAAAAATCCCATGCCAACGGATAGACCTACGCCTAAGGCAAGTTTCTTTCCCCAGTGTAAATTTTTATATTTTTGCACATATGCTTGAAGGTTTTTTCCATTTGCCAATTCCTTTGCCTTATTTTCTTCGTCTTCGATTTTTTGTCGAAGCACAGAATTTATCTGCATGCCCTTTGCTGTGGCTACCTCTGTTAAAGAAGCATATAATTCAATAGCTTTCTCTCTCGCTTCGTGGTCTCTTTCAATTATTTTCGATAGTTTGTCAACATCAACTTGGCCGTTTTCGTCTAGCAGTTCTTTGTAACCAAAGGATTCGTTAAATTCTTTAACAGCAGCAGATTCTCTCTTGCCAGCACGCAAGCCGGAAAGGCCAATTGCGCCACTGACCCCACCCATAGCTATGCGAGCCGCCATGGTACCAACGCCTCCGCCAGTTAAAGCGGCAATGCCGGCTATAGCTGTGCCGGTTGCTATTCGTAAGGAGCTGTTTCTTTGCAACCAGCTCAAGGTTTTTTGTGTAATTCCTTTTTTCTCAGCAGCTTCTTTAAGATGGTCAAAGTCGTCGGACAAACGCTCGTTGCCCGTTCGTGTATCTTCTGTTTCTGCCTCTTGGATATCTTGAACCGCATTTTCTTCTTCTAGATCCTCAATCTCTCCGTCATCATCATCTATGTAATCGAGGTCAGCTGATTTTTTTGAGGATTTTCCGCTAGTAATTCTTTTCAGAGACCTTTTGATTCTGTTTATTAATTTTTTATTATTTTTTTCTTCTTCTAATATGGCATCCACTCTGGCTTCGTGCTCGTCATCCTCATGTTCTTCTATTGTGTCGATTTTTTTACTGTTTTCATCTGTCTGTTCTAGCTCTGCATCTGGTGATTCCGCCATCCAATTTCTGAGCTTTTCCGCCATATCTGCTTTCTGTTCAGCGGATAAATCCGGTATTGGTGTTGGTTCTTCTTTCCTCATGTTCCTCCTATTTCGAGAAGTCGACTATTAATTCATTTCGGAGCTTTTCGGTCTCGTCTTTGTATATTTGCTCCAAATTAGGAACTTTTTCGGTCATAAGTTTTTGTGCTGACTCAAAATCGTCGTCTTCGGCGAACTTGTTGAGTGCTTTAGCTTCTTCTTCTGGCAGGAGTTCGATGATTCTAGTGAGCACTCTGGTTTCTACGGCTTCAATCATTTTACCCAACAACGCTCCTTTCTCGTCTTCTGGAAGATCGGTAGCCCCTAACGCTTCAAAAATGTCTTGGCTGGTCTTTTCTTTTACTTCCTTTAGGTCATCGTTAGTTTCGTCGTTTTGCATCTTATTTCCTTCCTAATTTATTTTCTTTAAACTCGCATGATAATTATTTAGTCTGTAGTAAAGCGCCTTGGCCTTCGTTTGGATCGGCAGGCTTTGTTTTCAAGATTGGCAGTGAAAAGTAAAATGTTGTGCCATGGTCATCTGTATCGATGGAACTCTTGAACCATAGCTTGCCTTTATGAAGCTCCATTAGATTCTTGGAGATAAACATGCCAAGACCTGTTCCTTTGACTTCATCTTTCAAGACGTCTACCTGCACGAATTTTTCAAAAATATGATCGTATTTATCTTTAGGAATGCCGCGACCATTGTCCTTAACTGCGACAACGATTTTATTGCCATCAGTGTGAGTTTCTACTTCAATTTTGCCTCCAGTGTCTGTATATTTGACAGCATTGGCAAGCAGGTTAATGATAACCTCGATGATTCTTGGTCTATCTAGAAAAGTCACTGGCAATAGTGCTTTAGGCTTTTCCCAGATAAGCTTATGGCCGGCATTGTCGGCCTTGATCTTTATTTCAGAGATAGCTTGGTCAACCACGTCCTCGATTTGCGCTTCTTCGTAAATCAAGTGAATTCTGCCCGATTCGATTCTTGAAGTATTGAGAAGGTCTCTTACCAAAGCGGCTAACCGCTTTGAAGATTGGTATACATTGCCTAGATAGCTGTTTGCCTTTGCGTTGAGAGGCCCGCACATCTTTTCGTCCACGATCATAGAAAGGTAGCCCTCAATGGCAGAGATAGGTGTATTAAGCTCATGCGCCGCCATGGAGAGGAAGTTATCCTTGGTTTCATCAAGCTCCTTGAGATGCTTATTGGCATCCTCAAGATCTTTGTACAATTTCTGAAGCTCTTCCTTCTGCTTGATTTCCTTTTTGACTGACTTGATTAGGGCATAACCACCGTATGTAGCCAGGAGCCAAACGATTGCTTTCAAGAGAATCAGCTCTTTTCTTTCTGTCAAGAAAATTTCAACGATGAGTCCTATCGAGATCAAAATCACTGTGGTTTCTGTGGCTATCACGCGGATGTTAAACATATGATGCTTTGTGATTGCGTATGCGGTAAATCCTAGCAGAAATACAAGAGAATAATCACCGATCCAATATATGTTTAACGTAGTGTAAAATATTGGGACTAGTATATTGAATATTATGTTGAGGGCTGCGACGAGGGCAATGCCTGCGATCATTAGTCTGATTTGAATTTTTTGAGTATTCGAGCTTTTTTTATACTTGAACCATATTCCAAAGACTACAAGCAAGGCAGCGGTGATGCCATAAAAATAATAAATGTACTCAAGAGGTCCAAATTCCCATGTTCTAGTATTTGTAACTAATACCTTTTTAACAATCAAGTTTGAAGAAAGGGAAAGAATTGAGAGTATTATACCTGTGAAAATAAATATCCTGTTTTTAAGTTGAAATTTGGAAATTTCAGGAAAATTTCTTGAAAAAGCGTAAATTGAAACAAAAAATAATGCAACTACCGAAAAATTGAGTCGTCCCATCAGCGTGGCATGATTTGAAAAACGATCATTGTAAGTCAAGTAACTTGATAACACCCAGATTGAAATGGAAGTTGAGGTAAGAAAGTAATAGATATTTGTACGTGATTTTTTGTTAGTTAGAAGAACTGCTCCTCCCAGAAGCAAGCTTAATGTAATCACTATTATTAGAAAAGTATACTGAACTAGTTCCATATTAGCCTCCAAGATAGAATTGAAATAAGCCATAAGAAATACTCAGCATCAACATGAGTAGGAGAGAAATTTCTAGATTCTTTCGATTTTATAATCAAAAAAGTAGTTATTAACACTGGGAATAATAAGGATAGTGAAGGAAGCGGAATTAATTTTAAATATGTACTTACAGTAATTATAGCGATAGATGCCAAAGACACCAACAAGTGAATGTTGATCATCTTATTTATCCCTAGTTCTGTTGCAAAAGTTCGCACACCTCGTTGGCTATCAGAACTTATATCTTTTAGATCACAATAAGTTATGTTCACAAAGTCTCTAGTAATTGCAAAAGCAATAATTGTTACAGTTGTTACCGTATCTAAATTCAATGAAATACAAAATGCTAGCAGTAAAGTATTAAAACAGGCTACGACAAAGAGATCCTTAAATCCTATAATTTTTTGCGAAAGTTTTTTAAAATATGGGTCGTATAGTAACCCAACGGTTAACAGTAATGAAAACAATGAGCTTAGCTTTAGATTATCTAATTTTAGAATAGTTAGTACGAGAGTTGACCCCAAAACTATTAATATTAGATTGACAATTCTTTTCATGCTATTGTTTAGCGAGTATGAATATTCCCTAAAAAAGTCTACTAAATAAACTATGGATACAAGGGCCATGATACTCAAAATGAATAAGAGGCTGATGCTTCGATTGAATATCAGTGTAATTGCTAATAGTTCGGCAATCATGCCGAAAGATGTTAAAACTACACGATATATAATATTGTTAAATCTCATACTATTATGCATTTTTATATTTCTTTAAACCAATAATTAGGAGTAGTATGGCAGGTGAATTCGCCAATCCGACTATAATTATAGGCCATTCAGACAATGAATAGCCATAATTTATCCAAGCCAATTCGTTAAAAGCTAGCGCTAAAATAATAGTCCATGTAAAATCATTGGCGCTTTTTGTTTTGAATATTTTCAATACTTGATCATATAAACCTATGGTAATAAAAAGACTAGCAATTAAGGTGATTACTCTGCTGATTTTAAGATAGTCCATAAGATTTGATTATTGTTAGATTGATAAAGTTTTATTACCTTCATTATAGAACTTTTTTGGTACAATAGGGAAGCTAATAATGCAAAAACATGACAAACATTTCAGTTAAAGTTAGTGCGCTTGTTGAAAAAGATAAAAAGCTGCTTCTTGTTAAGGAGTTAAGGGATCGAGATTTTGTGACCAAAAGGGCGCACTCTTTGGTGATGTATTGGTTGGTTCAATGTCCACTGACCTAAAAATACTAAACCAGTAGAATTTTATGAAAAAAATGTTTTGAGCCAATGGTCGGTAGTACTTATATGGCATTAAAGGTATTCACGAGACTTAGAAACCCTTGACAAAATTTGACTTATTATGTGTAAAGTATTACAATATCGGACAGTACAATTGTACATACACAATAAGGAAGGTGGTGATTGTCGTGTTGGTTGTTTGTAAGTTTGTGCATAGAAAACATACCTATGCTAGGACTATGAAGGCCGCCGTCGACATGGACGCAACCTAAGCCGCTGCAGCTTGGAGAGGCACTTTGGTGCCTCTCCAAATTTTGTACAAGGAGAGAAAATATGTTTCCTGCATTGAACAACTGTCGCGTACGAGGTTGCAAAGACGACTTCTATCTTCAGAATTACAAAACTGGAGAGGAGTTTGTCCTTGATTCGGTTCAAGCCAATGTGTTGTATGAATGCAATGGCGTGTTGAGTGTCGAGGCAATCGCTAATCGTTTGGTCATTCCAAAAGAGGACCTTCAAATTTTTCTGTCTGGATTTGAGGATAATGGCCTTCTTGTTTTGGGGCCAGAGCCTACAAATCAAAGCTTTGGGAAATTGGGAACGAGCCCAATTCTGCGTGAAGTTCACTGTGATATCACAGGAAACTGCAATCTGTTTGGTGTGTGTAAACATTGCTACGGAAGAGCTTCATTTCAAGCTGATGGCAATGAGGATCTTAGCTTAGAAGCTGTTGAGTCACTGGTCAATCAGATGTCGGCCATGAACGTTGCTGATTGTGTTTTGTCAGGTGGAGAGCCGTTTTGCCGGAAAGACCTTCCAGAGATCATTGGTTTACTTGATGATAAGGCAGTGCATATCACTGGCATCTTCACTAATGGTACGATTGAGAGAAGTGATGTGTTCGAAGCCTTAAGTTCAAGGCAAATTAAGACTTTCTTTTTTGTAAGTCTCGATGGGGCTTCGGCAAGGGTTAACGATTTTATGCGAGGTCCCGGTAGTTTTGCAAAGACTATCCTCTTTATCAAGAGTGCGATAGCTGCCGGCTTCCCCGTAGTGGTCAATACAATGGTCATAAAGCAAAATGTAGATCATCTTCATAGTATGAGGGTCTATTTGGAGCAATTAGGGGTTCATACATGGCGATTATCCACTCCTAGAGAACAGGGTGAGGCTATAGTCAATAGCGAATTGATCATGCCGGAATGGTCAAAGGTGTTCAGGTCATATCAGTCACTAATTTCCCACTCCCTGTCGTCTACCGACAGAATGAAAATTCAGATCGGTTCGATCTTCAGGACAGATATGCTTCGGGACAAGGTATACTATTTGTTTTCACCCTCGTCTAGTTGCTGTGAATATAAACGCTGGTCGATAGTGGTAAAACCAAATGGCAATATTGTTCCCTGCTCTGCATTTGACAATATGGTTTTCGGCAACATACGGGAAAATAGACTTGAAGACGTTTGGTTTTCCGAATCCGTCCAAGCGTTTAAAAATCTGCCCGTGTCGAAGACTGACTGCAAGGAGTGCAAACTTCTTGGCATCTGTGGGTCAGGATGTAGGAAGATCGCTTACGAGCTTTGTGGCAGCGTCTTTGCAAAGGGTGGACAGTCTTGTCCACTGTATGAGTTTGCTCGAGATGTAGTTCTGCCTATGCTGGAAGGCGAGGGAGTGGTCGCCAAGAAACTTCGGAAACCTGTTCCATTCAAGTATGACATACGACGGATAGAAGAGTGCATTCGGAAGTAAATAAAGCTACGGGGAAGATGTCTTCTTCCCCTCAATTATCATTAGAAATATTAATATTATGTTAGAAAAAAAAATTATCTCAACAGACGACGATTATTTATACGTATCATCTTTATTTAGGCCCGAAAACACCGAATTTTTTCAAACGAAAGAAATTTCAAAAAATAGATTGAAAGAGATTTCAGTGCAACCGGGGAGGAGTGATTTTATTTTGTTCTCTGATTGTAAAAAAATCGGATGGTTCCATATAACCGTAAGTGCAAATCCATGCGATGGTGTTGTTTTTGGTATAATTATAGACAAGCCGTTTAGAAACAAAGGATTTGGTCATGATGCAATGAGACTCATAGAAGATGAGGCGTTTAAAATTGGAGCAAAGAAGATTTCACTTAAAGTTTCTGAATGTAATGGCTCGGCAATCAAAGTATATGAAGATGCTGGTTTTAAACAAATAGAGCGCCAAATTCTCATGGAAAAAGAGATTGGGTGAGAAATTAGTTGGGGTATATCATTAAGTTCTCTTGTTATGCTGTCTTTTTATATAGGTATTGTATAGAAGAAGGCCATATAATGGTATTTGTACTTCCAGCGTAAAACCCTATGCGGAAGTTTAGGGATGGAGCCACTGCCGTAGCGAAGCACGGCGCGCATTTGTGCGTATAGCGGAGCGTAATGAAGCCACGGGCGGAAGCCCGTGGAGATTCACTAAATATATGAATATCATTTTTACTATTTCGAAAAGTTATAATCAGTTCTTTTTTGTTCAAACTTTGGCAAGTTGGCATTTTTCGTGCCGCAAAGAATACATAGAGAAATGGTTGGAGATAACGGGTCCCCTGTCTAAAGGCGAGAGAGAATCACTTTCTTCTCTTGCAGGTGTTTTAAAAAAGTATGGTTTCGATAAAATCGAAAAATTACAGGCTGCAAATATAGTCGATTTTTTTATGAGGTATGAGGAATCAAATAATAGAGTTTTTTCAGAGGGTGAAGTAGAGATATTTTTACATGACATGAGTGTCCTAGCGTCAAAATTCAATAAAATATGGAACGTAGAAGCTGTTAAGCTAGAGCAGATCAAAAGGCTGTTAGAAGAAAGCGTCAATGAGTATAAACCTGAAATACTAAATGATCTAAGAATATTATTTAGTGATCAAATTGATGAAAAGTCGGATTTGGAAGTCATTTTACTGATTTCTGCTGATGGAGTTATGGCTGGCGGCGCAAACAATGGAAATGACGTGATCAGCTTCGAGTGTAGTTCTGCAAATATCGATGATTTGAATATCATGTTGTCTACCCTTTGGCACGAAGCAATTCATGCCAAAATGGGAAGATTCATTCAAATAACAGCGCTTGAGATGAATAAAGATCAATTCATAGGTGATATTTTTTTCGAAACAAGTAAAACAGATTTTAATTATAGCGAAGAGCTGGTAGCATTTTCTATTTTCTCCACGATGAGTTATTTTACGGATAAATATTTTCCTACCGATATATCCAAAAAGCTGCATGATTCGGTAGCTAATAAAAATGTTTCGTGGTTGCTAGAAGCAAGGTATGTTTTTATAATGTATTTAATTTATCTGAACGGACAGCACTTAAAAATGATGCTCAGCAGAAAGCAGTCTATTTTGCCGCTCGATTTTGCTAAAGCTATTATTGAAAATCATGAAACAGTAAATAGTTTCTTTTTATTAAACAATAAGACTCCAGAGTGGTTTCTTTATTAATAATTTAAAAATTATGAATTTATCGTATGAAGTAAAATTAGATATTAAAAAAGATGCTTGGAATTGGTGGGATGGTTGCAACAGTGACTCTCATGGAGTTGACTGGAAAAAGAGAATCAAGCAAAAAGAAGTGCTCGATGGCATAGTCGGTAAAAGCGAGAAATCGGCTTATGATTATTTGCTTCCTTTCTTGAATGATAAGTATAAGAATGAATCTGCTGTTATTGATGATTTTAAGAAATACATCGAAGATGAATTTGATAGTAAGTTTTATTTAGGATGCAAGAAAATTGTTGAAGCAATGGGCAGGCCTTTGTACCGCAATGACTTTACTTTCTTCCTCACTACTTTTCCTAGGGCACCGTATGATAAAGACTGTGGTTACGTATGGCAATGTGTTTATTGGTTTGACCCTATGAGTGTTTTTCTTCATGAACTATGTCATTTTCAATTCATTTATTATTGGAGAGAGAATGAAGATTCACCAGTTTCTAAATTGCCTAAAGATCAGTTCGAATTTTTGAAAGAATCGTTGACTATCGTATTGGATGAAGATTTTGTGCCTCTTATAAAAGAACCTGATGAGGGTTATGATATTCATGAAGCTTTTCGGCAGGAACTCAAAAAGAGTTGGGAAAGAGATAAGGATTTTGATAATCTAGTTAGTTTTGGACTAAAGGCTCTACCCAATCATTATAAGGATTAAAAATGATCATTTATAAATGTTTAGATAAGAATTTGTACTCAGAACACATCGATGAAGTAGTCAACTTTTACCAATCGAAATACAAGAAACCTTTTATGCAAGAGACGGTTTTGAACTCATCAATGATTGGTATTGCGATGGAAGACAAAAAGGTAGTCGGGGCGGTGCGAGTTCTTACTGATTTTTCTAGACATGCTTTTATCGTTGATATGATAGTTGAGGAAGGTTATAGGAAGCAGGGGATAGGAACAAAGTTGATAAGAGTTGTAACTGAAGAATTAAATAAATCTAGCGTCTGGCTGGTCTCTTTGGCTACCGATCCCAAAAACCCTGCACTGGTAGAGTTCTACAAGAAATGTGGATTTGAGCCTCTCGAGGGGAGCGTATACATGCGATCCAACGGCTCAAGTACCTGAGGCGTTCATTTTTGCGAAAGACTCCCATGTATTATGCTTTTGTAGAAAAGAAGTATTCTATTGGGGAACGTCCCCTAGACTCAAAACTCACGGGTCTATCCGAACTAATGCAGTAAAGTAATATATTACAACGAATGCCCCAAGCCAAATGGCGAGGGGCACCCAGATCTTTGTCATCCCAGCCTCCTTCTCATGAGAGAGGCCAGAGGGATGACGCTACCAACAATAACCAGTAATCCTGGTGGTTCAGGTACAGACGAGGCTGTAACCAGCCCGCTGTACCCGCTTACGTTTGGCGGCAGATAGACGTTTTCCTCAGTTGAGGGAAAGATGTCGTAAGCTAAGCCATCTGCACCCTTTACTGAACCGGTAAGGTGCAGAGACGGATCGTTGCTAGCCCAGGAAGTGTGCAAAATGTACTCATCGGTGTTCACTCCACCGACCGAGTACCTTGAAGTTACATTAGGAAAACAACAAAAGTTGTTACCGACGTACTCTGCCAGTGCATACTACGTGTCAAGCAGTTAAAACAGGTAACCCTACGGGGGTTGTTCTGCAATCTAAAAATGTCACTTTGATGGGTTGCTCTAATTGCTTGTTTTCTTCCATATGATTCTGTTTTGCACTGTAAACTTTAACTAACTTTTTAAGCT
>JBBQQK010000003.1:0-33424 GCA_038216025.1 Patescibacteria group bacterium | reverse complement strand
AATGGGATATTTCTCAATAGTTTGGTAAAAAGATTTAAGCAACACTGGCTTAACATACTCTTTTAAGAACTTTCTTCTCCATTTGGTTCCCCAAACAATATGGTATAGATGTTGATACGTAGAATGATTGAGTTTTTTAATTCTCATGAGAAAAGCTTACCATAGGCCTTCGGCCTATGGTAAGAGCGGATGTATTCATCTCCGCACTACGACTTAGTCATTGCATGCATTACAAGGAGCCTTCGATAATGGCGTCTTGTACGGGGTTTCCTACATATTAAAAAAGATCCAAAGAAATGGATCTCGACAAAAGCATTAAAACTGCAGGTTTTATTTTTTCTTAATTTTTGCTCTCTTTGGACTGGATTTTATTTCCTTTGATTTGGAAATTTTCTTGTCAGACAAAATTTTCTTTTTTGAAAGTTTGATTCTGTGTTCCATATCACTCAAGATATTCATAAAATTGATGAAGGCCTCGTATGGTGTTTCATAAGGATTGAAGTATTTGTGCACATCTCCGTCAGCAAACCATTTTGTGCACATATAATAAAAGTGGTCAGATGTTTGCAGTTTGCGCCAGTCATGAATAAGCTGCTCATCGTCACTTGCCATAACAGACTGCTCAAATTTATATAAATTTTTTAAGGCATCGTGCTGTATAGAGTTTGATTTCCATGCCGACAAATCTCTTTCGGTGTCTGCCCATGAGACATAATGAGGAAAATCGATCTCGCCGCAGTCCGCATATTTACTAATGGCCTCTGACGGGGTCACGAAGCTATTGTCAGGGTGTTTTAATACCTCTCCGGGCAGATGTTTTAAAAACTCGAATATGCCAGTATCTTCCCATTGATGTTCGCCGAAAGTTTCATAATCCATAAAAAGATTAACCAGATGACCATTGCCATTTATCTTAGAGACCCAGTCGGCAAACTTCTCGGCTGTTACAGGATAGCCTTCCCAGCCAGGAGTTGAAAACCTGAAAGCTATGTCGTCCGACAAGCGATAATTTTTAAGAAGTAATTTTATTTTGTCGCTGCCCATCGGCCGATAAACAAAGTTAGGATTACGCCAACCCAATATATGATCTGCGCCCTCAGCCAATATTCCATCGTAGCCCAACGCTTCTACTTCTTTGGCTATGTCATTGTTATAAATAAGCTCGGTATTTCTAAAAACTTTTGGAGTAACTCCAAAAAGCTCTTTGACCTTATCTCGATGTTTTCCGACCTGTTTTCTGAATTCATCTTTTGAGTAAAGAAAGGAGAGAGAATGATAATAAGTTTCCTCCAAAATTTCGGCCCGGCCGGTATCCACCAAATCTTTAAAAGATTTGATTACTTCTGGCGAAAAATTTTCGGCTTGCTCTAGAAAAACTCCGGACAATGAATATGAAATTTTAAACTCTGGATGTTTATTTAACAAATCGAGCATCAATTTGTTTGTAGGAAGATAACACTTTTGGGCCACTTTATGAAAGATCTTTTCGTTGCTGTGACGATCTTCTGGACTGGTAAAATAATCATGATCTTCGCCAACTTTAAAAACCGAGTATCGTTTTACCCGGTATGGTTGATGAACTTGAAAATAAAAACAAACAGCTGGCATATCTATACTGTAACAAGTCCTTCGTAAATCTTCAATAACTTCGTAGCCGCATCATCCCAACTGCATCTTTCAGCATTCTTATAACCCATATCTGAAAGGGAACGGCGTAAAGCACCGTGTTTTGCCAAGGCAATTATTTTGTTGGCCAACTCGTCTGTGTCCCAAAAATCGACTTTCAAGGCGTGATCGATTACTTCAGCAGCCCCCGATTGCTTAGAGATGATAACCGGAACTTTATTTACCATAGCCTCTAAGGCAACCAGACCAAATGGTTCTGAAACGGATGGCATAACAAAAACATCTGCTGCTCGATATATGTTTTCCAACTCTTCACCTCGCAAAAAACCAGGAAAAAAGACTTTATCAGAAATGCCTAGCGTGGCGGCTTGATCAATAATTTGATATTGCATATCGCCCGCTCCAACAATCATGAAGACAACGTCAGGATTTACGCCTATAACTTTAGCAGCTGCCTTAATAAGGTAGTCTACCCCTTTTTGGTAGGTGATTCTTCCAACAAAAAGAACCATTTTTTTGTTACCATTTTTAATCATTTTTAGCGATATTTTCTTTTGAGGCTTCTTATATATAGTAATACCATTGTGAACAACTTCAATCTTATTTTCAGCAACTTGATAATAACGCATTATGCGATTTTTGACGTAATTACTGATAGCGATAACCTTGTCAGCATTTTCAAAGCCCAGTCTCTCAATAGCACAAACTCTAGGGTCAACAGAATCTTCCGAAGACCGATCGTATTCAAGAGCGTGAACATGGACCACAAGTGGCTTCTTGCTGATTTTTTTGACAGTAACTCCAGCGGGGTAAGCCAGCCAATCATGCGCGTGAATAACATCAAACTTTTCCACCTTGGCGATACTTGCCGCAGATCTACCATACCTCAATACTTCAGCAAGTAGATTGTCGCCATAAATACTGTTAGGATTACGCAAGCCTAGCCATCTCCAGAACACAGAGAGCTTGGAGAATTTTGCCAGATTGTTACGATAAGACTCTTCTGTTAAGTATGGGGATAACAAGGTATCAACTCTTTTTAGGTCAATTTTTTTATTCAATTGATTCTTGAATCTAAAATCGGAAATTTCTTTTTCATTTTCTAATTTATTCCTAGCAAACGAAATTTTCATAAAGGGAGAGCTGACGGCTTGCTTTTTAGGAAGGACAAATGTAATGTCGGTATTCTGTTTAGCTATAGACTGAGCCATTTCGTAACAAGCAACACCAAGACCGCCGCTGTTAAAAGGAGGCAACTCCCAACCAAACATTAGGACCTTCTTATCGTTTTTCTCTATTTGTTTTTTTAAGCTTTCCTTCTTTTCTATGGGCTCAACCTTAGCAAGCTTCTTGCTTTTTTGACCAATCTTACCGATCAGTCCTCCGAGCCTTTTTTTAAAGAAAGTAAACCTCTTGTTTATCATAAAAAATCCCACTCCAAAAAGAGTAATTTACCTTTTTCAATTGTGTTTATATATTATCATTTGGCAATTAAAACAACAACACTTCTACTTTCTACTGTTAACTTTAACCTGTCTCCTAGGGACTTTTCGCGGCCCGGAAGACAGGCCCCTACTTCTTTTGCAGCAGTATTTATACATTCATACCAACTCTTCTCCACAGGCAATAACTCAAATTCAAGCGCCTTGTCTTCCATATTGATTATCACTTGAATTTCTCGATCTATCGTAGACGACAAAACCCTTGAAGCCACGTCATTCCAACCGGGACAGTTTAACTTACAACCATGAAACTTGATTGATTTACTTTCAATATCATTGAAGAAGCTGTAATACTTACGCAAACCAATCAAATTTCTGAAAAATTCAAGTATCTCTTTATTTTTTTCAATTGAACTCCAATCAAACCAGGTTAATTCACTGTCCTGGCAATATGCATTGTTGTTCCCCTTTTGAGTTCTGGCTATTTCGTCGCCCATAGAAATAATCGGGATCCCTTGAGCTATAAGCAGAAGCGTTAGAAAGTTCTTCATTTGCTTCTTTCTTAGTGCTTGGACAAAATCTATATTAACCTCTCCTTCTGCTCCACAATTCCAAGAATAGTTTTGGTCCATTCCATCTCTGTTATCTTCGCCATTGGCTTCATTGTGTTTTTGATTATAAGAGACAAGATCGCAAAGAGTAAAGCCATCATGTACTGTGATGTAATTTACAAATCGCTGATGTTGTTTTATTTCAGGAAGATATAAATCTTTGCTGCCCGTCAATCGTGAGGCTATGGAAGAAATTATCCCGGAATCTCCTCTCACAAATTTTCTGGTATCGTCTCTAAATTTATCGTTCCACTCCACAAACCTTTGGCTTGGGTAGGCGCCTACAGTATAGCCGCCGCTTGCATCCCATGGCTCAACAAAAATCTTTGATTCGCTTAGAATTTCGGAAAGATCTATGTTCCACAGAATATGAGAACCTGGCTCGACGTTGCCCTTATTGTCGCGAGAGAGAAGAGAGGCTTCATCAATCCGGAATCCGTCAACATGCATTTCTTTAGTCCAATATTCCAAGCAGTCCAAAATGAACTTGGCGACTACCGGATGATTGCAGTTTAAAGTGTTTTTACAACCAGAATAATTTAAATAATTTTCTTTGTTATTAGGATCGAGTAGATAATAAACCGAATTGTCAAAACCTTTAAAGGATATAGTTGTTCCGCTGCCATCGCTTTCCGTTGTATAGCCTACGGCCACATCGAGAATAACTTCGAGCCCAGACTTATGAAGAGCCTTTACCATATCACGGAACTCTTTTACATGAGAAGCCTCGCTTGAAGCGATGCAATAGGAGCTCTCCGGTGCAAAAAAGCCGGTAGTTCCATAACCCCAAACATTTTTTGGATCACCGCTTTTGAAATCAAATACCGGTAATAATTCAATGGCTGTTACTCCCAAGGACTTCAGATAAGGAATTTTCTCTATCAATCCTTTGAATTTACCAGCGAATTTACAGCCAGATGTTGGCGATTTAGTAAAGTTGCCAACATGCAATTCATAAATAACGGTTTTTGTTAACGGCTTTTTTAAAAGTGTATCACCTTCCCAATTGTAGTTTGAGGTGTCTATAATAGCACTGCGCAAAGAGGTCCTTAAGTTGTCTCCATCATTTATGGCATCTTCTTTTTTCCACAATGCATAATCGATTCCTTTTGAATAAGGGTCAATCAAAACCTTTTTGTGATTAAACCGATGTCCATTTTCCGGATCAAACTTTCCATCAATACGATACCCGTAGAAAAATTCAGAGTTTATGTCGGCAACAAAAACATGCCAAATATTAAAAGTTTTATTAACATTGGGATCAAATTTTATTACCAAAAAAGGCTCCAAGCTATCATGCCGCTCGAATAAAAGCAGTTCAACACCAATCCCATTTTCAGAGAAAACTGAAAAATTTACCCCTCCCTTTTGAACAGTTGCGCCCAATGGATAAGGAATGCCTTTCGAAACCTTAAAAGTTTTTCCCATGGATTATTTTGCCCCTCAGCATACATTACTTTTCTATATTTTGAGCCAAAAACAACAAAGCGTCAAGAAACAAAATTTTTGAAAATTGAAAATAATGTTACCCGCCCCCTTGCCTTGCCATCTTTGGCTTGTGGTAGAATATCTATATGGGACATTTTAATGATTGGTTTAATCGATTCGAGTACTCGGATACTTATAAGAAGCTAAAAGACAATCCGGTAGCTTATTTTTGTATGGAGTACGCGACACCTCAGAACCTGCCGATTTATGCGGGAGGTCTTGGCGTATTAGCAGGCGACTATGTGATTGAGGCCAAAGAACAAAATTTTCCGATGATAGCCGTCGGTCTTTTCTATTCAAAAAAGTGCCAAATTAACGTCCATGAAGACACATCTATCACCAATGACCCGATCAATCTAGGACTTAAGCCGGTTGTGGATAAACTAGGCAACAGAATAAAAGTCACCGTCCCAATCAAAGGAAGAAATATCAATATACAAGGGTGGCTATATGACGAAGGCACTATTCCAATATACTTACTGGATACAAACTTATACGAGAACGATCCTTCTGACTACAAAATATCCGACACACTTTACGTTACAGATCATGATTTAAGAGTTAAACAGGAAATGATTTTAGGAATCGGAGGTATTCGCTTTTTAAGTAAAATGGGAATAAAGCCATCAATTTATCATATGAATGAAGGCCATTCCGCATTTTTGTCTTATGAAATATCCAACGTGATAAGAAACGAAAATGGAATATCATTTTCCGACGCTTTCGAAACTGCAAAAAAACATATCGCTTTTACCAATCACACTTTGGTACTTGGCGGTCATGACGTTTTTGATCAGGATTTTGTAACCGATCTTCTCACCTCTTATGCAAACGAAATTAATATCCCTATCGAAGAATTAGTTGAAAAAGGACTTGATCCAAAAAACGACGACAAATTCTCGACCACGCACTTAGCCCTAAGAGCGGCTACTAAGGTTAATGCAGTGAGCAAGCTGCATGCAGAAATGGCAAAAAATGCATGGCCGGAATCACCAATGATACCTATAACGAACGGAATTAATATCAAGCGTTGGGGCAAAATAGAAAAAACAGAAGAAATAAATAAACTGCACTTAGAGAATAAAAGAAGACTTTTAGATAGAGTTCGAAGAGAAACAGGCGTCCGATGGGCGGATACAGACTTGGTTGTTGGCTGGGCAAGAAGAATAGCTAGCTACAAAAGACCTATTTGTTTTTTTGACGATTTGGAACGGGCGAAAGAACTTCTTTCTTATGATAAAAGACCGATAAGACTAATTTACGCTGGTTATTCCCATTATTTTGATCAGGAGGCTCATTGGCTTTTAAATCGTCTAAGAGATCTTGCCAAGGGTGAACTAAGGGGTTCTATGGTATATCTTGAAGGATACAGTACAAAATTGTCTGAAATAATGATTGCCGGTTGCGATATCTGGCTTAATACTCCTTACGTTGGATTAGAAGCTTGTGGCACAAGCGGCATGAAAGCAGCGTTAAACGGAACGCTGCCTTGCAGCACAAATGATGGCTGGGTTCCAGAAATAGATTTAAACAAAACTGGATTCTTGCTTGACTCCGACAACATAAACGCTAGTTTAATGGAAACCTTTGGAGACCAAGTTACTCCTCTATACTACAACGAAGAATACCTGAACAATAAAAAATGGACCGACAAGATGGTTGCATCTCGCAATACGATATTAGAAAACTTTGGCACCGATCGAATGCTCAAAGATTATATCGAGCAAATTTACAGCCCTATCGCCTCTTCGACTTAAAGGTTAGCGCTAACATCGCCACAATAAAAAGAGCCAATATAATAGACACGATGGTAATCAAATTAGGCCAAATAAAGAAACCTATTGATTCTGCAATTTGTTTGTCTCCTTTATACCCATAAGTTGCAACGAGGTTCGCATTATATCTACCAAAATGGAATCCTTTGGGTGACCAGGTAGTTTCTAAAGTTCTAGAAACATTAGGCAAGACATTTTCGCTTTCAAGAGGAACCTCTGCCACTTTTTTTCCAAAGAAATTAGTTATCACGATCATGCCTTTCGGCCGAATATGGTTATTGCCGTTGTTTTTTAGTTTTAGAACAAAGTTGTGATTGGTATTACCCTTTGCCTTGCTTGTAATGTGCTCATACTTTTCTACCGCCACAGTATCACGTATGTCTCCCGCCACGCTCAATAAAACCAAAGATACAACCTTGGCTGTCCCTGCCTTATCTTCAGGTTTTCTGTCGACTTTATCCATCGAGACGATGATGGCAGCGTAGTTACCACCAGGATAAGCATTGGCCGGTGTTTTTATATTATAACTAATATATTTTGTCTCTTTTGGCGCTAGATGAGCATCCCTTTTTTCAAATTCTATCCATGAAATAATATCATTAGGCAATGAAAAATTTTGCCCTAAAACCACCGTTCCATCCGATTCGGCGACACTAAAGCTTTCAAGACTTAGGGCTATCAAAGCTGGCTGGTCGGACTCGTTGGTTATTTTGAGTGTCTGATGAATCTCTTTGCCCTGCTCTGTCCAAAGTTCAACTTTTGGCGGGGTAACCGTCAGATAATCGCTAGCGGACTCCACGTCTTGAGATTTAACTTTATTTAAAACAGGAGTGATTGCGACAAATAAAAAGCTAAAAAGAATTATAAATAATTGAGCGATTTTTTTCATATGTATCAAGTATACTTACAAGAATTGCTTTGAGCAAATGATCTTTTTTCCACAGATTTTTGAGTGAAATCCCTTTGCATCCGAGACTCCTAATGGTGTAAAATAAATATAATGAACGAAGAAAAAGCAGAGGGAAAAATAGCCGGAAGTGATTCCGGCAATATTGCTCTATCACATGAGGTTGATTTTGACGATAAAGTCGATGGCCAAATAGCAAGCATTGAAAATCAACTCAAAAAGGCGCAGGGCACTCTTTTGGATTTGCAAAATTTAAAGGAAAAACTTGAAAAGGAAAGAAAAAAGAATCTAGCCAAGACAAATGAAGACAAAGAGCGCATTAATGCCGAAAAGTTAAAAGAAGAAAATCTTATTCTCAAGGCAGACCTCAAAAATTATCACTATGAAATCAACTCCCTAAAGCACATAATCGCTTCCCTTAAAGATGATTTGATTTTTTCTTCATCTCAGCTACAGTCCAAGGTAGCTGATTCACTCAAAATTCTCGAAGAAGCAGAGTCTAAAATTGAAAGAAAATCACATTTAGTTAAAGAAGTTGAAAAAAAGAGCAAAGATGTCCACAAGTTAGAAGAAGTAGTCGAATTAGAAAAAAATATCGAAATTGATAAAACGCCAGAGAAGGAAGAAAAAGAAACAGAAGAACCAGAAAACAAGAGTCCGGAAGAAGCTGTTTTAGAAGCTCACAGAGCAGCAGAAATTGAAGATTCGATTAAAAATTCCGCTGGAGAAAAAGTTTCCGAGAAAATAGAAGAAGCTCCTGCCGCTATCGCAACCAAAGAAGAAACCACCGAGAGCAAGCCCGTAGATAAAACGACCGCAGAAACTAAAGATGAACCTGCCGCTGGTCAACCAGAAAAAGAAGAAGAAAAGAATGAAGAAAAAAAAGCGGAAACACCCGAGGCAAAAGAAGAAGTCGCAAAAGTTGAAGAAGCACCAGAAGAAGAGATAAAAACAGAAGAACAGCCTACTCAACTAGAACAAAAGCCTGAAACTACAGCCGAAAATGCAGCTGTAAAAAATGAGGTTGATGCCGAGCTCAATGAATATGAAAAAATAAAAATGGAACTTGAAGCTCTAGAAAACGGCTTCATGCCCAACAACAATATCGCTCAGACTGCAGCTGCTCCGGCTGTAAAAATTGAGTGGAATGGGAACGACCCCTACCCCGGAAAAAAACCTAAGAAGTTTTTAGGACTATTCCCTATGGGTAATAAAAAGCAAAAAAAAGAAAATTTAAAATCAACATCCGATACCACGGTTAACACTATAGAGCAAAAGAACGGTGAGAAGGAAACGCCAAAAGAGACTGAGCCCGAAGCTCCAGTACAAAAACCAGCCCCGGCGCAAGCCGATGGAAAAAAACAAAAACAAATAAAAATTGAGGAAAAAAACGATAAAGAAAAAATCGGCGGACTTGGCAAAACTGCTGTTAAAGCGGCAGTAGTGTTGCTGATATTTGTTTCTGCCTATTTTACGTATCAAATCAAAAACGCAGGCCAATTAAGAGAAGCTTATGTTTCTCAAGCGAGACAGAATAGAAATATAGCAATTGAAAACAGCGGTAGCAGCGACTCTAAAGCATACGATCTTATGAGCAAACCGCCCGAAGAAAGATATAAGGAAGCCTATGCAGATCTTCCATTTGAAAATACAATATGGGACATGTATACAGCTAGCGACTTAGGAATCTCTTTCACTTATCCCAAGAATACCAGCAATAAACTTCAGCAAGTCGGCAGCAATAATATATGGATCATAAGAAAAGACGGGTATTTGTTCAAAGCGCAGAAAATTATTACCGAAACCAGCTTAGAACAATATGTAAGCAACTTAAAGCCTCAGATTACTTACAAGGTTGAAGCCACCGAATGGAAAGGGAAAATTGCTGTAAAATTGACACCAGACGAGAATATCCCGATTATGGGCACAACCTATCTTATTCAATCAAACGGCTTCATTCTTGAGCTATGGTTTAAAACTATTGATGACAATAATACAGACGATCAAAAAAGACTGGAAAAAATGATCGATAGTTTTGAATTTATCTAACCATGAAAAATCTTGCCCATCACATATTCTATTACCCAATCGAATTAGTTCTTTTCATTCTTTTTAAACCACTCTTCTACGATTATTTTCTGATAATCATTCCCGCTATTTTGCTGTTCTATACCAGTGTTAGTATATTGTTTTTTCTTCGCTTGAAGAGCAAGCCGCACTGGCGTATTTTTATCCTCAAGTATCTTATTTTAATAGCCTTAGGAGTGATCTATTTTTATTTTAATACACAAGTGTGGCTAATGATTCTACTGGGTATGATTTTTACCGGATTATTTTTCATTGGGCATCAAGACAAAAGTGGATACAACAAATCAATCAGATCAAAAACATTATATGGCGCTTTGATAATATTAATTATCCCCTTGGCGTTTATCTTTATTCAAAATCTTTACACTGCCAATTTGATAAAATCATACGATAAAGATGCCGCCACTTTTCAAGATAAAATTAATCAAGAGAAAGAGTTCATTAGAACTAAGGCAGATATTTTTAGCTCTGATGATTCAATCAAAGATTACCTAGCCAATGGAGAGTACGAAAAACTTTCAAAATATTCTGAAAACATTATGGTTGCCTATAAATTATCTTATTTTGTTATTACTGATAAAACAGGAACGGTTATCGTCAGCACCCACGACAAGGATAAAATTGGCACGGATTATTTCAAAGAAATACCTGAAGCAGGCAAAGCAATAAGCAATGGCGAATACTCTTCAATCTCGGCCGCAAACGAAAAGAATCCTTACATATTTTCAGGGAAGGCCATCAACAAAGAATATGGTCCGATAGGCGCTGTTTACGCGGGCAAATTCATCAATGATAATTTATTGGCCGACATACCAACCAGCTTTGGGCTAATCACAAAAGGAAGCAGCCGATACCAATCGAATGGAAACCTTGTAGCTAAGGGCATCGTGTCAAATAATAATTTTGATCATATTGAAGGAAAATCGAATGATTTTGGTTTTATTACATATGAAAAGAACAGCTATGCATTCAAGTTTTATAAAATCAATAACCCTGAAAATCTAACAATATTAGATTTTTTGATCATTAATGAAAACAAAGCCTTTTTTCCCTCATTAATTATCCTTACTTCGCTAACATTTCTTATGTCTCTTGCCTATATTTATTTTCTACTTATGAGGAGTTCAATTCTAAATATTGAGCCGGTTAATTTAATACCTAAAATGAAGAATTCACTTTTCCTTTTTCCTATTATCCCCTTATGCTTGTTGATCTCATTTGTAACAGCAAGTCAGTTTGACTATGCTCATACATCTCCTCAAATTGAACCAAAAATAGAAGATGCCAAAGGCGAGCCCAATTTATACATTCTTTTAGATGATCGCTATTATAGTACCGGCGACAAAATAAACATTAAATTATACGCTGATTCAAAAGGAATTGAATCAAGTCTCGTCATGTTTAAAGTTGATTATACCGACAGCTCATTAGAGATACAGGATTTTGTTCCTTCAGCTGCCTGCAATAAAGTAGCTCAGAAAGTAATTGATAAAAAATCTTTCACAGTTGGCTGCGAACTACAAACGAACTCTTCTATAAATAGCCCAAAAGAATTAGGAGTTATTTCGGCAACAGCCAGCGAAAAAGGCACAGCATCAATAAAATTAATGTCTGCTGAATCTTACATAACGACGTCCCTTGGCAACTTTTCAAGTATTACAGAGAGCAGCCAATTGGGCCAAAACATTATCATTAGATAGGCTGACCCAAACGCAAATTAAATTTTCTATTTTGAATATTAGTATCTGGCAAGTATATCGTAAATAAGAGTTCCGGCATAATTATCCGGAGGTTGGTTTTCGTTGACTTCTAAACCGTAAGTGACATAAACATCTGTGCCGATATCTCTTCCGGCTGAACTCATTACGAGATGAGAAGTTGAGCTAACCGGTCCAAATTTGCCAGAAGCGTTTGCCCAACTGCCACCGATTCTAGTATCAGATGTATTGGCCCCTATCCAGCCGGTATCAGAACAGCTTACTTCGTCACAGGAGCCGAATGGCGATTGCCACACGCCCGGATCATTCCAGGTCACATCATAGGGTCCAAACGGATCTATTTTATAGGTTGGATTGAGTGCCTCGATATAACCGTCAAGTTTCATTTTTACCTCATATCCGTTGGGAGAGTTACTCTCTACTCTCATTTTTTGCGCTCCAAATTTTGGCTCGATTATCGCAAGATTCCCAAAATTTATTCTATCGAATTCCGTGGAGATGCTGGTAACGATACCATTTGTAGTAGTCCCTGACTCCACACCGTAAACTATAAAAGAAAGAGAGGGATCTTCTGAAATATCATAAGTATCTGATCCAACGTCGATTGTATTTTCTATACTATCGACAGTCTCTATGGTGACCATACATGTGTCTTTCATAGTAGTCATAGAGCAATCACCTAGTTCCGGATTGGTTACGTTATTCATAAAAAAAGAAATAGAGGTATCAGCAGTCAATTCGGTCGGTACTTCTTCGCTATTTTGCAAGACAACAAGTCCGCTCGCTGCGCCGGTAAAATCAACCGACCAAGTGCCGCCAAGACCGGTAATAGCGCCGGCGATCGAGTTATTGAGGCTCAAATGCGATGGCTTGTTCATGTCTCCATCTTTCTTATGATATCGTACATTGATTTTTTTCAAAGCCCACGTAGTTGCCAGACTAAAGGATAGAGTGTGAACGTCGTCAGTAATAGGCAAACCGTTTCCCAAACTGACTGATAAATCAGTAATAGCATTGGCCTTCGTAGGTTTTGGGACAAATAAAAAGCCGAATATTAGTATAAAAATAATCAATTTTTTTGCGATTTTGAGCATATTCTGATTATACCAAACCAAACGGTACAGAGTATAGGTCAACAGACTAACTGAGATGTAAATTTAAAACCCCACGCATATGCGTGGGGTTTTAAATTATACGAACTATCGAACTAAAGGTTCTTTAGTAAGTAGGAGTTGCCTGATACTGGAAAGTACCGGTATATGTATCTGCAGGCTGGTAAACGTTTACCTCGATTGCGTAAGAAACTATGTGAGCATCAGCTTCAGCGCCAAGGTCAGGACCGCCTTTTGTCATAACGGTATTCCATGTATCGTTCTCCATAGCGGCCCATTTCAGAGCGGCATCTCCGTTGAAAATAGTACCGGTATCATTAGAGTTGACTCCAAGAAAACCAGAGTTAACATTGGCCTCTTCATTGGTAGGTGAAGCCCAAACACCGGGAGCACCAAAAGCTGATGAAAAGCCGTCAATGTTATTGCCCGCATACTGGCCCTTCAAGATACCGTTAGCATCTGCAGCAGCGCCTGTATCATCCGTTGTCGATCTAAGCTTGACCGTATAGCCATTTTGGGCATTTGTCTTAACATATAATTTGTGAGCCATAAGCTGTGGTGTACCAACCGTTAGGTTGCCGAAAGGCAAGGTGGAATAAGTCGACGGGTCAGTGGTAGATGTGACAAGACCGGCGTCATTGGCGCCTGCTTGACCGGCAGCCACTCCTGCTACTATGAAAGACATACTCGAGTCAACCGTTGCGGTCATAGTGACCAAAGTGGTAACAACGAATGAAACAGTAGTAGAGTCTTTGATATTGGCAGCGTTGGTTGTTTCATCTTGCATGGTGGCGATAGTATCCGTGTCCCATGTAGATATTTTTATAAAACAGGTGCCGGTCGTGTCGTTGACGTCCCCTGTTTGAGTTGTACAACCGGTATTACCATCGGAGATGGGCGGGTTTCCAACACCGGTGATTGAGAAGGCGATTGTCACATCTTCGATAAGAGCATCTCCGGCCGCCTTAGAAAGATAGTAAATGTCTGTTGCGGCGTCAGTGGTCTTATCAACCGCCCAGTTGCCGGTAAGACCGGTCAGACTAGTAGCGTTGGCCGGTGCGCCGGCATATGAAAGACTTGTCGGGTTCTGGGATGAACCGGAAGGAGCTTTCAAATACTGCAGCTTAATACCCTTAATTGTAGCAGGCGTTTTTACTTTCATTGAGAAAGCGTGGGTACCAGAACCACTGGCTGCCGGATTACTTAGCGTTACGCTTGCCGAATAAAGCATGGCAGCTTGTGCCGGAACTAACAGATACATAAAAGTCATTGCAAAGACTGTCAATGAGACTATGGTTTTGTGTAGACCTTTTGTCATTATTCCCTCCAAAATTAATTACTTTGTTAATAAACGATTGATAAACAACTACGCGATTGAATTTCCCTTCCACCTCCATTCAAACAATTAACCCATAGATAGACAAAAAGATGTCTGTTTATATAATAAATTCATTGTTGCATGCTGTCAATAAAAGTTATCCGCAGGGAGCACAGCCATCAAACAAACAAATAGAAAAATCGTAATTTCTCAGGCAGATCCTTAGTAATTTACTACTATTTTAAAAGCCGACTAAGACGACTGCTTTTGTCTGTGTTATTTTGGCAATCCCGTTCTCTATCTCAAATTCAGTCGGGCTGCCTCCGACTGTGTTGACGACCACTTTTCCTTTTTCCAATTTGGTAAAAAGAGGGGTATGGCCGGGAAGCACAGCCAGGCTGCCCCCTTTGACAGGGGCAAAAAATGAAGTGACTTTTCCTTCGAATAACAACTTATCCATATTAACAACTATCAAGTCAAAATCAGCCGGAATTTCAGTGGGCAATTCTGCTGCTATTTTTGCACTATCACTATTATTTTCTAATGATTGCTCTTCCATTTGTTCAATGCGCTTTCAATATTGCCTACCATATAAAACGGTTCGTCGGTCATCTCGTCAAATTCCCCGCTCAATATGCGGACTATGCCGTCAACCGTATCACCGACCGGAATATATTCTCCTTTTACATTAGTAAACTTCTCTGCCGTATAGAAAGGTTGAGAGAAAAATTTCAAAACTTTTTTTGACCGCTGAACAGTTCCTTTTTCTGTCTCCGAGAGCTCATCTTCGCCCAAAATAGCGATAATATTTTGGAGTGATCGGTAGCGCTCAAGGAGTTTTAGGGCATCTTTTCGAGCCTTATAATGCTTTTCTCCTAGAATACTGGAATCAACTGTCGAAGAGGATTGAAGAGGGTCAACGGCCGGATATATCTTTTGCTGAGTAATTTTACGGTCAAGCACAACAACCGAATCCAGATGAGAAAAAATGGCTTGAATGGCCGGGTCAGAAAAGTCATCAGCCGGAACATATATGGCCTGAATGGAAGTGATCGAGCCGGTTTCAGTTGAGACAATCCGTTCTTGAACTTCACCGATTTCCGAGGCCAAAGTTGACTGATAACCGGTCTCAGACGGAATACGCCCTAACACGATCGACACCTCCATACCTGCTTGAATAAAACGGAAGATGTTGTCGATAAATAAAAGAATATCATTTTTCTTCCAGTCACGCAGGTATTCGGCCATCGTGATACCTGTCAACGGAGTTCGATATCTCATTGCCGGAGACTCGTTCATCTGCCCCAAAACAATGGCCACATTTTGTAACACTCCTGTATCGCGCAAAGCTAGGTATAACTCATTTCCTTCCCTTGTCCGCTCACCCACGCCGCAAAAGACAGAATTGTTGCCGTGTTTCATGGTCGTGTTATGGATAATCTCGGTAACCAATTGGGTTTTTCCCGTCCCAGCGCCGCCGAAAAAGCCAACTTTTCCTCCCTTGATAAAAGGGGTTAGAAAATCGAGTGCTTTGATGCCTGTTTCTAATATTTCAGAGGAAGTATTTACCTCGGTGTAGGCCGGTGCCGGTTTAAAAATCGGCTGCCGCTCTTTCGTATTGACTGGCCCGCAATTATCGACCGGATCACCGAAAATATTTACAATTCGCCCCAGCATTTCAGGGCCGACCGGCACATGGAGAACGTCTCCCGTATCAATAACCTCTAAACCGGTTTTAAGCCCTGTGGAGGCGCCCATAGCCAATGCTCGAACAGTATGATCGGGAAGATGTTCATACACTTCCAGAACCAAAAGAAGATCTCGGTTCTGGACATGCATCGCGTTGTGCAACTGAGGCAATTTTCCCGGAAAACGAATATCAACCACCGCACCGTGGATCCCGATAATTTTCCCGACTTTTTGTTGTTCATCCATAAATCATCCTTCGCTTACCACAATGCTTTTCCAGCCAGAACTTCCGATATCTTTTTATCAATCAATTTTCTTCTCTGCTTGTTATATTCGTGACTTAGATCGTTCAACAGCACCTTGGAGTTTTCAGACGCAGCTTGCATACCAACCATCTGAGCTGAAAATTGAGCCAAACGGGAATCCAATATCTGCTGCTGAAAAGTCCCCGCCCTCAATTTTGCTTGTACTTCGGCGATTAACTCCTCGACTGAAGGCTCGAAAATAAACCTGATCGCCTCTTCGGTGTTTTCCGGCTTGCCTGTGGGAGGACTGATCAACATGGTTTCCATCACATCTCGGGTGATAGTATTTATAAAGCGTGAATATACCATAGTGATTTTTTCATAATAAGGAAACATGCTGACCAACCGCAGCAGATCATCTGAAGTAAAATTGTCAGGAAGAGCATATGGATAAAATTTCAATTTATACTTTTTACTAGTTAGATAATGCTCCTGTCCTTTTTTGCCGACAATAAATATATCCGAATTTTCATTTTCGGAAAATATTTTATTCTCTAGGGGCTTAAATATTTCAGCATTGAATTTGCCGCATAATCCTTGATTTGAAGTGATAATAATGAGAGCTTGGTTGGCCACCATTTTTGGCTTTCCTTCATTCTCTTTCTTAGACTTTTTGAATCCTTTTTTGTCTGCCCGCTCAAGCTCCCGGTCAAGATTTAGCTCTTTGTGCAAATTCAGCTCGCGCAATATTTCAGTTGCTTCATCAACAAACCTTTTGCTGGCCATTACTTTTTCACGCAAAGAAATCATTCGCATCGAAGCGATCTGTTGAAGAGCGTTAGCAAAACCGCCTACCGATTTTACCACTCCTATTTTTTCTTTTATTTCATTTATAGCCATATATTATTTCTTCTCCTTTTTGTCGGCGGATTCGTCGGCCACGGCTACCTTTTCCGCCTCAGCGGCGGCTGCTTTTTCCAGTTTTTTCTCGTATGCTTCTTTGAGTGCCTTGGCCGGATCACTGCCGGTATTAAAGTATTGTTTCATAAATTCTTCGAGATGAGACATATCCTTGTCGTCCGCGTCTTTACTCATCGATTGATCCGTCAATATTGTAAACGACTTCATATTATCATGATAATAGGTAATGATTTCAACTTTTAATATTGCCACCACATCGATCGGAATATAGTCGAGATATCCTTCGGTCACAATATACAATAGAATTGTCTCTTCCGGCGCGTCAAAATTCAGCCCAGAAGGTTGATTGAATATTTCTAATATTCTTTTACCGCGATTGATCTCCCGCTCGGTTTCTTCGGTAATCTCCGTGTTCATCGTTTCGTATGATTTTACATCATTGTACCGAGCCAATTGCGAACCGGCAATCGCGCCGAACTTTCGCAAAAGTTTAGCTTGGATACTGCCGCCGATACGAGATACGGATGAGCTTGAGTTTACAGCCGGAAAGATACCATCATGCATCATCTGACTATCAAGATACATATGCCCATCGGTAATCGACATCAAATTAGTGGTGATATACTCGGAAATATCCCCGTTTTGTGTTTCGCATATTGGAAGAGCGGTGATCGATCCGCCACCAAATTCATCGGCTACTTTAGCGCTTCGTTCCAGCAAACGGGAATGAAGGTAGAAGATATCCCCAGGATAAGCATCTCTTCCAGGGGACCTTTTTAGTAACAGTGACATTTGACGATAAGCTTTGGCGTGTTTTGAAAGATCATCGTAAATAATGAGAGCGTCTTTGCCCAAATCGCAAAAATATTCTGCAATAGCTGATCCGGCATACGGAGCCAAATAATTGAGAGAGGGCGGATCATCTGAGCTAGCCAAAACGATTGTAGTATTTTTCAATGCTCCATATTTATCCAGATACATCGCCATCTCTTTTATCTTAGCCTTTTGACCGCCAATCGCAACATAAATACAATAAATATCCCTATTCGTAACATTGCAGATTACATCAGCCATCAAACGAGATTTGCCGGTCTTTCTGTCGCCAGTTACCAACTCTCTTTGCCCTCTGCCCACTGGAATAATGGAATCAATCACTATAAAACCGGTTCTAAGCTGATCTACAATCGGCGTTCTCATATAAACTGCCGGTGCCGGCCGCTCCACATTCATCTGTTTGGAAATATCAAGCGGACCTTTACCGTCTATCGGCCTTCCAATCGGCGAAAGCACTCGCCCCAATATTCCTGGTCCGGCTGGAATCTTCAATGTTTTTTGTGTTGAAAAAACCATATTTCCTTTTTTGACAGTAAAATAATCACCAAGCACAACTGTTTCTACCATATCTCCGGTAATGCCCAAAACCAAAACTAAAACATCCTCGCCATCGGTTTTAATCCGAAGAACATCGTCAATCCTAGCATTAGTCAGACCGGAAATTTTACAGATACCATCACCGATATAGACAACTTCGCCGACTTCTAGAATAGATGGGGCGGATTTCGAGTCAGGCATAGCTTTGACCATTGTCTCGGTCATTGTGAGATTGGCTTTTCCGGTTCTCTTTACTGTTTTGACAACTTTTTCGTCAATTGTGCCGAGAAGATCGGTAAAGAGTTTACCTTTGCGGCTGACCGGTTCTGGAGATTTCTTTTCCTCGGATAAAGTTTCAGTAGCAACTTTTTTTTCAACCGCTTCCAATTTTTTTGCTTTTATCAGTTCAGCATATTGTTTTTCGATGTTTTCTTTCGGATTTAGCTTCCTACTTATTTTTTTTGAACTCTTTGCAACTAAAAAATGAGCATCGCTGCGCTTTTCTTTGTCTTTCTTGGCGGCTCTGCTTTTTTTTGCCGGCTTCATATCGGCGTCTTCTAGGTAGTCTTCGATACTTCTAAGCATCACTGTTTGCCTCTTCTATTGCCAATTTCCATTCGTCTGCCAGTCTGCCCAGCTTTGATTTAACAGAAAAATCAAAAATATAATTGTCTTTATGTATTATAGCCCCTCCGACAATCGACTTATCCACAGTTATATCGATCAGAACCTTTTGTTCCATTTTTTCAGATAACTTTGTTGATATTTTTTTTGTATCTTCTTTTTTCAGTTCAACAGCTATGGTCAAACGGATACAGATAATTTTTTTTATCTCTGCTTGCAGCTGATCTTGAAAATTTTTGAACCGGTTTGGTTCAAAGATCAATATATTGCTCTCATTGATATATTTGTTAAAATAGTCTTTCATTAACTCTGATTTAATCTTGGAAACAGCGTTTTTTACCAGCTCCTTGCGTTCGGCAGGATCATCACCGTTTTTATCTACTACCGATTTATAGCCGATCTCATCGCCAATATTTGAAACATCAAATATGATCTGGTCTAGCTGTTCTTTTTTGTCAACCAGCAAAATGATATCGTCAATAATCTTTCCAATAT
The DNA here is from genome assembly GCA_038216025.1 of Patescibacteria group bacterium. Taxonomy (GTDB): domain Bacteria; phylum Patescibacteriota; class UBA1384; order XYA2-FULL-43-10; family 1-14-0-10-43-13; genus JBBQQK01. The sequence continues at coordinate 13,994 of JBBQQK010000003.1, read as the reverse complement.
CATTCTCCATCTTCTCCTTCCATATCAGCCAGCGCCTCCTCAATCATTTTTTTATGATCGTCGTAAGCCAGTGTTTTGTTGAGAACCTTTTCTGTCACGCCCATAACCAGATCAACCATCTTCATCTGAACTTCTTTTTTTTGCTCCTCCAAAAATATCTGAGAGCTGGCTTTAGTTTCTTCTTCAATCTGGCGGGCTTTTTCTTGCGCTTGCTTCATCACTTTTTCCACCTCAATCTCCAGATAATCCTTGTTTTGGACTGTCACTTTTTTCTCGCTAACAATCATCTGAAGATGTTTTTCTTCCAATTTTCTAGCTAGTTCTTTTAACTTAGCGATCTCTTCCTTTTCTTTAACCTTTCTTCTGGCTACGTGGTGAAGGTATTGATCCTTAAAGCTGTACAAGCGCTTTTCTGCTACTGAATGGAGTTTTTTTTCTCGGTGATTAAAATATAGTCCCATGCCTAGCAAACATAGTCCGGTAATAAAAACGTTGATTAGTAAATCTAAAGGCACCTATTCCCTCCATGGTTTTGGATATCGAGCACTATTTCAATATTGATTATATTGTAATTATATTAGATTTTCCTATGATGCGATATAGGCGGACTATCTTCTATCCTGGTCTAGCTATAATAAAGGCAGCAGCCAAAGACAAAACACCGGTGATAAGGCCGAGGATCAGTCCTAAATACATGTTAACCATCACTTTCGATTTGGCCATAGGATTTCTTCCGATTGCTTCCAATCCTCTGCCTGCCATCCATGCCATTCCGAGAGCTGAGCCCAATATGCCAAAACCGGCGGCAAATCCAGCCCCCAAAAATTTGATTGACCCCAAGGCTCCTGCGCCCGACGTTGCGCCGGCGATATGAGCAGGCTCCCCCGTCACCTCAAACGTATTAGATACTCCATTTAGACCTGGAGAAATAGCATCTATAACCACATTCTTTTTACCTACCGAGATTGTGATATCCCCCTCCCATACGCCGTCTTTGAATTCATTTATTGCCGTGGGTATCATTGTATTAGTTGAATCCCTAAGGGCAACCTGATCCTTAAAATCAGCTAATATATTGCCGCTATTGTCCTTTGCGGTGATTTTAATCTTGAAAGATTCTCCGGCCTTTTTGGGTCCGCTTATCTCATCAAAAATAAAAACGCCTCCAGGTGTTGGTTTCGATGCAACCACCAGTTCAGCTGTTTTCGAGATATCGTTTTGAATAGCGCTGACTGTAATTTTTCCATTGCCGGGTTGATTGCGTAGAACAAGTTCAGCATTGGCGCTAGTGTCAGAAATAAGCTCTCCAACCTCTCCCTCAAGCGACCACTTGAAGTTAATTTCGTTTATAGCAAAATTATATTTGTCATAAGCAGTTGCGATAATTGGATTTCTGGTGTTAATTTCACTTTGAATAATATTGGGAGACAAGGCAACTCGATCTAGCACGCCTTGGCCTTCAAGCTTTTTCTGTGTAACACCAGATTGTCCGCTGCCAGATCCACTGCTAGCGACTCCGGAACCGGATTCCCCCTGGTCGCCAGTATCACCTGGAACGCCTGCGCCTTGACTGCCTTCATTCTCGGTCTTCTGGGTATCCGACTCGTCATCTTCCCTTATAATGCTGACCGAAGCAGCAGCCCCCACTGCGCCTACAGATGCTTTGATAGTGTTTTGAAAATTACCTACCTTTGTGCCAGCTGTAAAGATACCGTTATTATCAATTGTACCTCCTCCATTAGTAACGCTCCAAGACACATTTCCCAAAGACACAGGATTATTGAACCGATCAAATCCGCTAGCCTGAAAAACTTGTTGCGCTCCCCTTGGCACGACAGACAGAATTGGATTTACAGACAGATTACTTAGAGGCATTGGAATAGCCGTCTCGTAAATATTTACCGGAGCGGCCAAAGTAGTCAGCGACCCCAAGAGAGATGCCGTGATTAGGTAAGTTCCAGCTTTATTGCCGAGTGTGAGGCTGGTTAAAGCATATCCATTTGCGTCTGTACTAGGGTTGGTAGCACTGAGAGAACCAGCTGCTCCATTCGGTTGGCTAGCAACTTTAAACATGACCCCGACTGCTTCTATTGGATTAGCGTATCGATCGGTAAGACGAACTTTTATTAAGTTCTCCAGCACATTAGAAACTCTTCCAACCTGATTGTTTCCTCCGGCAATGCCCAAGAAGATTTGACTTGGATCTGCGTTAATACAAAAAGCTGAACTTACGGAATCACTGTATCCCACAGCAGAAGCAGTAATAGTGGTATTAAGATCTGCCGCATCTATTCTAACAGAGCCGTTAAATTCTCCCCCTGAGACATAAACCATAGGAGGAGTGATCACCACCTGGCCCTTAGAATTTGATGCGCTTAGGGATACCCACCCGGAAAAATTCAAATATAAACCGTTGTTAGGGTTAAATGATTCAAAGTTCAGCATAAAAGGTGTCCCGGCAATTTTTGATTCAGACAAAACAGCTTGGTTGAATTGAAAATTGTACGGAACGACTGCCTCAACAGATGGCGTTGAATAAAATAAAAAATAGGATACCGTAAAGATGACGATGAATATTTTTTTAAAAAGCTTCCCTCTCCTCATAGCAAAAATAAGAACTCCTTTATATATAGTTTATCAAAGTGTTATTATCGTAAGCAAATCAGGCACACTCTCCAGCAAAAGGCATTGATATGGACTACTAACCGTTCCAATAGAACATCATGATAGAAAAATCTATTAAGTTAACTACGCCGTCACCGTTGATATCGGACGAGGCAGAACCGCTACCCCAGTAATACAGCAAGATTGAGAAATCAGTAAGGTTGACTTGATTGTCGGCATCACAGTCTAAGTTGCCGCGAATAATACTGCATTGCTCGCCGCCATTATCGCCCGGATCTCCTGCGGAACCAACTCTAAAAAACAGCATTATACTTTGGCGGCTTTGAGCTCCCAGTTCATTTTGAAGAAGAGCATAAACCTTATGATCTCCATATTCAAAATCAATTGTATCCTCGATCGAATATTGATAAATTCCAGAACTGTCTGTCAAAGCTTCATGGGATTGAAGAGGTGGTTCCGTGAAAACAATTGAAGTATGATCTGGAGCTCCTCTACCTAACACATTGATTGTTTCGCCTTGCTGTATTTCCTCTTTATCAATTGAGATAGTAGGAGGGATAAGAACATTGCTCACACTTACGGTGGTTTGAGTGACCATAAATAAATTTTCCAGATATACACCGGGAGTAATATGATTATCAAGATCGGAACCATAAATTACAATGGTATGCTCTCCGGACGGAAGTCCTGGAAAGCTATTCGTAAAAGTACCATCTTCCGAAGCAAGATTGCTGCCAATGATATTGCCCCCCTCAATGAATGTCAGAAACATACCGGGGGATGTAAGGCCGGAAATAATTAGCGTTCCCACTTCTCCGGGCTTGGCTGCCGTCATCGTAACCCTATTGGTTTGTCTAGCAGTTGCGACACCTTGTTCATACTTGATATCACTCGCGCTGAAATCGGTTGCTATTATGATTCTTGAGAACATCGCTTCAGCCACATCAGGACTTTTCGCGATGATGCCCAAAATTGAGAGATTTTGTCCAGGCTGCAAACCGATGCCTGTAATATACAACCTTTTTCCAACTTGCGAATATACCGGAGTTCCAGTATAAGGTCCCGTGACGTAGGTTGGAGCAGAAACATCATCGTATTGATCCATATCCACAATGATGTAATCGGTGGTTTCGATGGCCGGGTTAGTGCCTTCTGGCAAGTGAAAAGAAATTATGTGTTTAACTGTTGCTCCAGGAGCATATATGCTCACCAGATCAGTAACACCATGTAAGGCATCAGCCGCATAGCAATGACTTGAAATATCAAAAAACGAAATCAAGCTTACCAAAAGGATTAGCGCCGTTATTTTCCGACAAATAAGTTTCAATTCAAAACCCTCCCTCTCCTTGGTAGATTGTTTATCCAGATATAGTTCGGCAAATAAATTTACAAAAGGATGCTTTTGCAACCTTTTGTAAAGTCATATATTTGTTTATTTAGATAACTTATGAATAAAATTCTTAATGTTCTTTTTAAAGATGAACATAAGTGCGATAAGAAGAATAATAGATATGGATGTGATCAACAATGCTTTAGGAAAGATAATAAAGCTTGTGCTGGCAGACAGCGTCTTGCTTTGTTGGCCATAGTTGGCAACCAAGGTTGCCGTATATCGGTTAGCAAGAAATTTACCAGGAGACCACTCTGTGTCCATTCTTCTAATAGCACCCGGCAATGCATTTTTTCCGTTTAAAGGAATCTCTGCTATTTTTTGACCAAAAAGATTTGTGATGAGAATTGTACCTTTTGGCTGAACGTGATTGTTACCGTTGTTTTTAACTCTTAAGTCAAAATTTACTGGACCTGATTGGTAATATCCTTTATCGGCTTTGAAAGACTCAACCATCGATTCTTCTTTAATGTTTCCGGCAACCCGCAATAAGATCAAAGAACCGACTCTAGAGGCAACTGCTGCACCATTTTGAATGTCGCCACCACCCATTTTAACCAAAATTGAAGCATAGTGGCCGCCTGGCTCAGCATCTTTGGGAACATTAATCGAGAATTGAACTTCTTTTTCTTGGCCATTTTTAATAGAGATATTTTTTGGCTCAGGAACAACCCATTTTGCTAGAGAAAAGCTGCTGTTTGATTGATCTAAAACTGTATCAACGCTTCCTTCTTCGCCGACCGCTTTGAAGTCTTCAATTAATATCTGGTAATTCATGTCTGCACCAGAATCGTTTCTAACTCTAATCTTTTCGCTCAAGCTATCCCCTGGATTGGCATAGAGCTCGAATGAAATTGGTGATACCGTAATACTACCCCGACCAGCCACAGGATCAGCAGCCTTTGCTGAATTTATTGACGTTAATACAGCGAGAACAGAGATTACTCCAACAAAAACAGCGATTATCCTCTTAAGCATAGTTTCTCCTTTATGAAAACATTTTTGGTTATCTTAAACTTACTATTATGATATGCAATAATGGCCATGGTTGTCAAATCTCCTGCTTATCAGGCTTTATCCTCAACCTTATCCTCAGCTTTGTCCTCATGCTTACCACCGACTTTTTCAATATTTATAATTTCTTCTTTAGCTTCTTCAAATTCTGAAAGGAATTTCTCCTTGCCTCCTCCACCTTTTTGCTCTACTAAGTCGATTTTGCTCTCTAAGGAAGAAAGCATTCCGAGCTGCTTATCAAAAAGGCGTTCAATTTCTATATGACGCTTTTTTTCCGAAAAATGTAATCTAGTGCCTAAGAAAGAAGCTAGAGCTAACAAAAGAAGGGTTGGAAATAAACTTAAGTAGGTTTTATTGTTCGAAGAAAAAAGTCCTTTAACTAAAGATTGTTGTGTTTCGGTTGCGGCCTGTTTTAGAATTTCTTCCGGACCGGCACCTATTTTTCCAGGAACTTGAATGCGAGACCCTAAAGACTGGCCGGGTTCTGTTGGCTGAGGCGATTCAGCAGTTTGCCCGGCAGGAAGTGCTGAAGGAGCCGGTAATTGATTGCTGCTATCTTGTATTAAAGGGCCAGCATTGTCTCTTTGTTGTTTTGTGCCCGACCCAAGAACGGTAATTTCTATTGGATTCGGTTCAAATCCGGAAATTGTTTCTACAACGGGTGAACCGTTTATCTCTCTTGTCATATGTGCGTTGAAATTCCTGAGGGTAATAGTGGTTGCACCAGCTGTCCTTCCCCTAAAAGTCAAAGTGGTCACCAGCCCCCCTCCTGAAAAACCATTTTGTCCTGAAACCCCGCATTCATATTTTGTAGACGACAAAGTAGCACACATAGGGAAGGAAGAACCAGACTGATTGGGGGTAAGCCCTTCTAGTATTTCTGTTGAAAAATCAATTACAAAACCAATTGCGTTAACTTTCTCCGCATCGGTATTAATACTGACCTTGATTTGAATGATTTTCTCTGCTTCTACACTGACCGCATCAGTAGATAGAACTACTTCCTTCGCAAAAATCCGATATGGTAAAAATAGCCAAATACTGACTAGGCATAAAGCAAAGAAGAATAAGAAAAAATTCTTTTTTTGGAAAACATTTATCATAAAGCTGCTTTAACTTTGATAGAAACCGTGGGCAACTCCTTTAATAAATTTGTACCTTTGCCATCATTTGCAAGAACCATGCTATCTTTTTGTAACTTCAACTCAGTTGTCCTAATAGCTTTTGTCGTAAAATCAATTTTTTGAACAATGTTTTTGCCCCTGAATCCTGGATATGGACTGCCGCATGATAACTTAACGATACCCTTTTCGTTATTGAAATTATTCTCGGGGTAAAATTTACAAAACGATTGAGAAGTATCAACATCTGAAATTTGAAGTACTCGAGGGTCAAATTCTAAATAACTTTGAATAGCGTTAACAAAAGTTCCCATAGAATCAAGCTCGATTTGCACCGTAAAAGTTTTGCCGACGCCATCAATTTCCTCTGGAGCAATGATATTCAAAGCGGAGGTATTTTTGCCTCGGGCGATAATCTTATTTGCATCAACGCGTAAGACAGGATTTGGCTTTAAATATAAAATGTAAAATGATAAAAAAATAGCAAAAATTGCTGCGGGAATTAAATAACGCTTGCGTAATATCTTTTTAGCCATTTATCTCCTTATCATCATTTTAAATAAAGAAAACAATACCGCTACTTTAGAGCATTCAAGTTTCCTACCCATATATTATACTTTATCGATAAAAAAACGTCCAATCGCACACAAAGCACAACAACGAAATAAGTCTTGAAAATATGTATGAAATTGTGTAGTACAAAACTGATGATCCCATACATTCCCCTTCAATATATTGCGCGTTGATTGCGATAGGACTAATCTAATATTGAAGTAATTGCAAAGGGTTAAATGCATCGACCGGCAAACTGGTCTGACCCTAGGGTCAAAATTATTAACCCTTCGCCATATGATCCACCAGGACATTAATTAGTCCACGAAAGGAGGTAGTATGGAAAGCAAGTGCTACCTGTCAGGATTTGTCTAGAAAAACCGGAATTCGAGATATTAAAAAAATAGAGCCCATTGGGCTCTATTTTTTTAATCAATTTATCCTAAATATTCTTCTAAGTCTTTTGCTTTTTCGCCTTTTTTAAGCTTAGCTAATGCCTTCGCTTCAATTTGACGAATTCGCTCTCTGGTCACGCCGAATTCTTGACCTACTTCTTCGAGAGTATGAGTTCTTCCATCTTCTAAGCCAAATCTCATCTTCAATATTTTTTGTTCTCTTGGTGAGAGTTCATTGAGAAACTCTTTTATTTTGTCTTTGAGCAGTTGTTGTGAAGTAGACTCTTCTGGAGAGATATTTTTATCATCTTCAATAAAATCGCCCAATTTAGAATCCTCTTCCTCGCCGACAGGTGCTTCAAGTGATACTGTTTCTTGAGATATCTTGATAATATGTTCGACTTTCTCGACATCCAAGCCCAATTCTTGAGCAATTTCTTCCGGGGTTGGTTCGCGTCCGAGCTCTTGAACAAGCTGTCTCTCAACTCGTATCAGTTTATTGATTGTTTCAATCATGTGAACCGGAATACGAATTGTCCTCGCTTGATCAGCTATAGCTCTTGTGATCGCTTGTCTGATCCACCAAGTAGCATAAGTTGAAAATTTAAAACCTTTACGGTAATCAAATTTTTCAACAGCCCTCATCAATCCGGTATTGCCTTCTTGTATTAGATCAAGCAGAGACAATCCTCTACCAATATACTTTTTGGTGATTGACACAACCAAACGCAAATTTGCTTCAGCAAGTTTCTTTTTAGCCAGAATATCACCCTTTTCAATTCTTTTTGCCAACCGTATTTCTTCCTCTGTTATAAGCAAAGAAATTTTTCCAATTTCACGCAGATACATTCTGACTGAGTCATCGGCAATATCTTCTAAGCTTATTTCCGGAGAATCATCCTTTTTCTTGCCTTCTTTGAGAATTTTTTCAAGGACACCTTTTGGCTTTTCAACTTCTTCCATGAAGTCGATACCGTTCCTGTATATGTAATCAAAAATTTCGTCCAGTTCAGAAACGTTTTCCTCTGGTGAAGGAAATGCTTGAACGAGTTCTTGCATAGAAATGTAACCGTGCGCCCGCCCCTTAAGCAACAAAGTATTAACCGCAGACGAAAACTCTAATGGTTCTTCCTTTTTTGGAACAAAAACTTTTTTTGCCATATTTTTTCCCTAGATAAATATTAGAGCCCATAAATCTAAACAAATTCCAAAATTGGAATTCTTTAATTATAATTATATCAAAAGTTCGTCATTTTATCAAGGTAGAGAACTCTACAAGCAACTCTTTGAGCCTATTCTTATCGTTCATCATCTCTGCTTCTCTAATCTTTTTTGCGAATTCTTCTCTCAATTCTTCCCTTTTGTCTGACTTCAAGCGACCCAACAAGAATTGAAGCTCACTAAACAATAACTCTGGATCCTGAGTATTGTACTCCTCAAAAGTCATCAGCGCGTATTGGTCGTATTCACATGCTATGCCCGGAGCAAACGACTCTTTGTTGGAACCTTTCAATAATTTTTCCAACGAGCTTTTATTATTTTCATCAGCAATAAACTCTATTAAGCTAGGGTCTATCTTTTCAATGAGCTGCGGAGTAAGCCACAAAATGCCCATAATTTTCTGCTCAAAGTTGAGCTTTGGCTTATCCAGAGTCTCTTTTACAGTCTCTTTCCCCTGGTCTACTGTTTTTTCTAAAGCTGCTAATAAAGATTTTTCAGAGACCATAAGTCTTTTTGAAAGATATTTTAAATCACATTCTTTTTCAATATCAGAATAAACAAGCTTAATGACTGGCAGTATTTCCTTTGCAATCTTTTTCTTATCAATTGTATTCAGGTCGGGGGTTTTCTTTACAAGGCAGTCAATCCAATATTCGACGGCTGGCTTAGCTTCATCAACGGCTTTTTGCCAAAGTTCCGGATTTTTTTTGATAACCTCATCGGGATCTTTATAGGGAAAAGGAATAGAAATAATCTTGCTGCTAATATCATTTTTTATCGATAGCTCGACAGCCTTTTTGAAAGCTATTTGCCCTGCATTATCAGAATCGAATGAAAAAGCTATCGTTGATGCATACCTGGTTAATATTTTTAATTGATCTGCTGTCAAAGCGGTTCCTGACGTCGCAACTACATTTTTAAACCCCGATTGATGACAAGCGATCACATCCATATTCCCCTCAACAAAAATCGCCAGATCTTTTTCTTTGATCGCCATTTTAGCCTTGTCCAGACCATAGATCGTTTTGCCTTTTACATAGATCGGTGATTCTGACGAATTGATGTATTTGGCCTGTTCTCCTTCATCTTCTAAAATTCTGGAAGTAAACGCTATCGTATTGCCCATTATGTTATTTATCGGAAACATAATACGGCCCCTAAAACGATCGTAGTGACTTCCTTTTTCGTTCTGGATAACCAAACCTGCGGAGGACATCTCTTTTTCCTGATAACCTTTGCTCTTCAAGAACTTTATGAGAAAATCCCATGATTTTGGAGCATATCCAAGCTCAAATGATTTAATAGTATCCAAACTAAGACCGCGATTAGATAAGTACTCTCTGGATTTTTCTGCTTTTGGATGATCAATCAAAACCTTATGGTACAACTTTTTAGCCCATTCATTCATTTCAAAAGATCTAGTCTTGTTATCAGAAGTATGCTCTCTTCCAGCATAACTAATCTGCTTTGTTTTCAATTGTACGCCGGCCCGCTCTGACAAAAGTTTTAAAGTATTATAAAAATCTATTCCCTCTATTTTTTCGATAAAAGTAAAGACATCTCCCCCTTCGCCGCATCCGAAACACTTGAAACTTTGCCGCTCGGCAGAGATCATCATGGATGGGGATTTTTCGTTATGAAAAGGACACTTCGCTTTCCAGTTAACACCTGCTTTTTTCAACGTCAAATAGCTCGAAATGACTTCGACAATATCGATTTTTTCTTTTATTTCTTGTACTTCGTCCATTTTTAACAAGCTTCTAGATTAGAGATTTGTAATTTGTTCATACTTTATCATAACGGCCGATTGTCCGATATTCATACTTTTTCACACTTTACGATCTATCCCTTTTTGCAACAATTTTTACCTTAACTTTTATTTTTGGCAAATAATCGCACAATAAGGAATACAATCGTTCTATAGCCTCAATTGAATAATACAGAGGAAAGTGCTAAAATTCAAACATCAGCCTATAAACACGGAGAGGTCGCATAGTTGGCCTAGTGCGCACGCTTGGAAAGCGTGTATACCGCAAGGTATCGCGGGTTCGAATCCCGCCCTCTCCGCCAGCCCTTGCTAAAGCTACGGCCGTCAGGCCAGTAGGTTTGGTAAAGGCTGACAGTAAAAGGGATGAGAAAGGCGGACCCCGATACGTCGGGGGAGCCGGGGCCGACCGCAAATTCAGCAGAATTTGACGGGTGGTCGAATCCCGCCCCTGCCTACCGGCAGGCAGGCTCTCCGCCATAAATATTCTGAAACTAATTGTAAGCTTTGAAACCAGTTTATATACAAAAAAAAGACCATAATAGTTGTTTAGGGTCTTTTTTGTTGCCAAAGGTGCTTGTTTTGGTGGTTTGCCACTTTGACCCTAATTTACTATCGAATTTTTTTATAACCCTAAAACACTAAATAATTGTTGAGCTTTTGAGAATTAAACTAACTAATAAGCTCTGCCAATTGAAAAGCTATTACTCTTTGAATTTTTCATACCTATTGAAAAATATTTTTATGAAATCGGAAACAACAATAATACTTAAAGAAAGCAATCCGGCTGTTATCCAATAAATCGAGTCTAGATGCGTCGTCTCAAATATCTTGTTTAGCGGTGCATGGGTAATAATGTATGCGCCCAAAAGAGTTATGATTGATGAATATATGAGGAATTTATTGCTAAACAATGAAGTTTTTAATACAAGCGTGTGAAGCGATCTGAAATTGTAAGAGTTGGCGACGACAAAAAAAATCAACGTTAATAAAGCTATTGTTCTAGAAAGTTCAATATTCCAACCTGTCTTACGCAAGAAGTAATAGTACACACCTAATGTTCCGGCAACCATCACGCTACCTAATATCAGAATTCTTGTAACCGAGCGCTTATCAATGAGATCTGAATTAGATCTTGGCTTTTGATTCATTACGTTGGCATGTGGTGGCGTTAAACCGATGCTTATAGACGGGATTACGTCGGTAATCAAATTTATAAATAACACTTGGAGTGCAAGTAGAGGTAAGGGCAAATGGAAGATGGAGCCCAGTGTGATGATTGAGAGTTGGGCAAAATTAATCGATAACTGATAAGTTACAAATCGCTTAATATTACCAAATATCGTCCTGCCCTCGGCTATTGCCAAAACAATTGTAGAGAAATTGTCATCCTTCAAAGTGATGTCGGCTACGCCTCTAGTAACATCGGTTCCGTTCTTGCCCATTGCAACGCCTATATGCGACTCTTTTAATGCAGGAGCGTCATTTACTCCGTCGCCCGTCATAGTCACTATTTCACCGTTTTTCTTCAGGGCTTTAATAATACGGAGTTTTTGCTCGGGTTTTACTCTGGCGAAAATATTGGTTTTTGCGACCAAGGATCGGAGTTCTTTGTCATCCAACTCATCAAGAGCTGAACCTTCAATGCCTTCGCCCTCAATACCAACCTGTTTTGCAATAGCTAAGGCGGTATGAAGATTGTCACCGGTGATAATCTTCACTGTTATGCCAGCCTTCTCACATGTTTTTATAGCCTCAGCCACTTCTGCCCTAGGAGGATCTTCAATGCCTGCTAGACCGACGAAGATTAGTTCTTTTTCCATCGTGTCGGGATTGTTGTTGCTCGTTTCTTTATATGCTAAGGCAATAGTTCTGAGGCCGCCATCATTGAACTCTTTAATTTTCTGATGAATATTTTCTTTTTGCGATTTATCTAATTCACTTTCTTTAGAATTTATGAGGATGCGATCGCAACAGTCTAGGATTATCTCTGCTGCTCCTTTTGCGTAAACAAAAGACTTGCCTCTATCTTCATACAAGATAGACATCTTTTTTCTCTCGGAAGAAAATGGAATTTCTTCGGTTTTTTTGCCGGTATAATTATCTTTGTTTGCGTTGAATTGAATCCCCATTAATATTAAAGCTTTTTCTGTCGGCGATCCGAAGATTTTATAGGTGCCTTTGTCTTCGTGCTCCAGAATAGCATCATTACACAATACTGCGGTCTTGAAAAAAACTTCTGAGTCTTTCTGGATTATTTCATGATTAGATTTTTCATTGATATTAAAGGTTTTATTATTAAAATATGCCTTAGTAACATTCATTTCTCCTTTGGTGATCGTCCCTGTTTTATCCGAACAAATAACAGTGGTTTCACCCAAGGTTTCAATGACTGACATTCTATTTACGACCGCGTTTTTTTTGGCCATCCTGTAAGATCCAGTCGCCAAGGTGGTGGTCAGTACAAGAGGTAATCCCTCTGGAATGGCCGATACCGATAGAGCGATTACTACTATGAGTACTTCAATTAGAACTGTTGAATTTACGGATTCATAACCAAAGAGCAAAACGGTGCCATTAAATGCCGAGGCAACAAAAGCGATAATTGCCATGTATTTTGCAATTTTATTAACCTTCTTTTGTAATGGCATTTCTTTTTCGGTAGCCGAAATTAATTGAGCAATCTTGCCGAACTCTGTTGACATGCCGGTTGCAATTACCTTTGCAGTGCATTTTCCGGCGGTAATATAGGTGCCCATGAATAATTTATTGCTATTGTTTTCGTTATCCACAATGATAGATTTCTTAATCTCTTTTGACTCACCAGTAAGAACCGATTCATCTACCCTTAAGCAAGTTTCCTCCATAACAATACAATCGGCGGGAATCCTCTCTCCCGTTTTCAAAGACAAAGCATCTCCCGGTACAATTTCTGAAGATGGAGCTTCTTTGATCTTTCCGTCTCGAAACACATTTGTTGTCGGCAAAATCATGCCTTCGAGCGCTTTGATGGCTTTTTCGGCTTTAAACTCTTGGATAAAACTGGTTATAATAATTATCCCGATAACGCCGAATATAGTATAGGATGTACTATGTTTATCGACTAGCAGTGAGATGATTGCCGCTGCCACCAACACATAGAGTAGAAAATTACCTCTAATCTGTCGAAAGAAAATTTTCCAAGGAGAAACAGGCGACTTGTCTTCAAGTTTATTTAAACCAACCTCTTTGAGTCTAATATTTGCTTCAGCGGAAGTTAATCCTTCCATTTGTCCTCCTAGATAAAACTAACAAAGCTGGAAGCTACAAACAGCACCAGCAATAAAATGACGATTATTGTTGCGTAAATATTTTTCATTTAGTCATCCTGTAAATAGAGCTTATTTTATCAGTTGAGAAAGATTTTGCAACCATTGGCCGATTCCATTTGGAAGGTCGGATATTTCTCAAGAGAATTAGAGAGACTCTTGTGATCCATAAAATTCTTTCTTTTTCATTAACTTCTCTTTTATCAAATGAAGTATCGGAGGTATAACAGAGATAATAATTATTATTACGATGACTAATTCAAGGTGTTTTTCTATGTCAGGTATGATTTTTGAAAGAATAAAGCCGGCTAAGGTGAGGGTAAATGTCCAGAGAATTCCACCGATTATATTATAAGATAAAAATACTTTGTAATCCATTTTTCCAATACCTGCGACGATAGGAGCAAAAGTTCTCACTACTGGTATAAAACGCGCAAGAATAATTGTCATTGGGCCGTATTTTAAGGTGGTACCGCTTGTCTAGACAGTTACATGAAAGTTTCTAGATAGTAAAGTCTTGGACTAAATAATTAAATAATTTTGTTAAAGTATACTTCTACTGGAGTCAAATCATCTAAGCTAGAATGTGGTCTTTCGTTGTTG
>JBBQQK010000002.1:0-41248 GCA_038216025.1 Patescibacteria group bacterium | reverse complement strand
CCAATGATCTGATAACCCAGATAAATAAGACCGAGAAACCAAGCGCGTCTTACATGAACAACAATGTAAAGGAAATTTATATATCTCCAAATATTTACAATATTATTGCGTCTCCAGTGAAAGTTAACGGCCAAAACGTTGCCATAATATACACCTATAACAAAAACGGCAAGTATAATTCGGCAGATCAAAAATTACTTGGTATCATAGCGTCCCGTATTTCAACACGTTTTGAGTCAATGCTATTCATAGATAAAATTAAAGCAGACAATGAAAAATTTGAAAAAGTAATCAACCATACGGCTGACGGAATTTTTGTTTGGGACTACGCTAAAGAGGAAATAATAATCTGGAATAAGGGAATGACAAACTTAACTGGCTTCACAAATCCAATTGATTATATTGAGGCTAACCCAGAATCTTTGATGAGAAAGCTGAAAAATGAATCTATACGAAAAGATGACTTCATTAATCTTGAAATAAAACTAAAAAATTCCGAAAATCAATTTATATGGGGAGACATCAACTACTCGACTATAAGAGATTCGCAAGACAATATTGTATATATAGTTGCCGTCTTGCGGGATATTTCAAAAGAAAAAGCTATGGAAGACAGAAACAAGGAGTTCATTTATACAACCACTCACGAACTCAGAACTCCAATAACCGCCATAAAAGGCTATATTTCGATGATTTTAAATGGGGATGCAGGCGAAATTAACCACAAACAAAATGCATACTTCAATAGAGTTTATGCGTCAACCAATAGATTAGTCGTACTGGTAGAAGCTATGCTGAAAACCGCTAGAATAGAATCGGACAGCATCCCTTTTTCTCCAAAAGAATTTAATGTTTCGAAATTAATACACGATGTAGTTATTGATTTCAAACAAAAAGCAAAACAAAAGAATCTGCAGATAGAAACCAGAAGCTTTTCTAAAATCACGGCAAATGCGGACTACGAATTGACTAAACAAGCATTGGCGAATCTGGTTGATAATGCTATAAAATATACTAAAAAGGGCGTTATTAGCATAAACGTCAGTGAAAAAGGTAACTTTGCAATAATTGAAGTTTCCGACACCGGAGTAGGAATCCCCAGAAAAGAGCATGAATCCATTTTCACAAAATTTTACAGGGTTCCCAATTCAGAAAGTGTTCGGGCAGGGGGAACGGGCTTGGGGCTGTTTATAGTTAAAAATCTTATTGAAAAACAAGGAGGAAAGATGAAAATAGATAGCACGATAAACAAAGGAACAAAATTTTCGATATTGTTGCCAATTGCTGAGAGCGAAGAGGCCTCAATAAAATGAGAAAGTCATTAAGATATAATTTATAATATTATTTAAGGAGAAATAATGAACGAGAAAAAAAGAGTTTTAATAGTTGAAGACGACAAGACATTGGTTGGAATGTACAAAGAAAAGCTTAAACTTGAAGGATTTAAGGTAACCACAGTATCAGACGGCAAAAGAGCCATGGCAAAGATCAAAGAAAAACCAGATCTAATTTTACTTGACATCTTAATGCCCGGACTAAATGGTTTTGAAATACTCAAAAAAATCAAACAATCAAGTGATACTAGCGGAATCCCCGTGATCGTGCTGACCAACATCGGGGGCGAATCAATTGATAATGACAAAAAACTTGCCCTATCTCTTGGCGCCACCGAATACATGGTAAAAGCGTTAAACACACCTGGCGATGTTGTTGAAAAAATAAACGAAGTGCTCACTTAATACCTAAGGCCCCGCCACTAAAACTTGTAATAAAAAAAGAGCCGGCTGGCTCTTTTTTTATAGGCGGACTATATTTAAACAAATAATCTTTTTATTAGAAGTGCTATTTTAATTGACATTGCTTGCTCGAATACCCTCGGATCTGCTCCTAGGATTTTTGATATTTGGTTCAGCCGGTATATTACCGTATTACGATGGACGCTCATCTTCTCAGCAGTTTCAGTTAAATTTAAATTATGGTCAAAAAAGCATTCAAGAGTTTTGCACAAATCTTCATTTTTCATTCTGCCCAGCATTTTATTGGCAAATTGAAGATTCTTACTTCTGTCGCCTTCTCCGAGAAGAGAAAGTATGCCAAGATCTCCAAAATAATAGCTTTTGTTATCGCCCCAAAGTTTTTGTCCCAGTTCAAGAGACAAATCAGCCTCCCTGAAGCTGCTGATCAGACCAGTAATGCTTTTATAAGCATTACTGTAGCCAACGGAGACGCTATGAATTTTAAAGCCTTGTAAAGGCTCGAAAATAGATTTGAAAGAGCGACTTAAAAATTTTTTTATATTTTCCTCATCGCCTTCGTCAACCGCTTTAAAAACAACAAATTTATCATTTCCAAGATAAGCAATAATAATGTCGTTATTTTTTGAGAAGAAGCCATTCACTGCCGTTTCAATTTTTCTCTTTGTATTCTTTATAACTTCGTCCCTTTCGAAACTAGGTTGATTGATAGACAAAAGACTGTCCTCCCAAAAACCTCTCAAGTGAACAACGATTGCGATTCTTTTGGAATTTAAATCGTATCCCAAAATTTTTGCCTCTGATTGATAAAAAGGCAGGTCATTGGGTGTCGCATTGAAAAGAAGTTTCACCACGAACTGATCAGTTGTATCCATATTCGGCTTATTGTTTTCGAAGTATTGGCTGATCAAAAGCTCAGCAAAACTTTTTATAAGACTTGTATACTCTAAAGCTTTTTGTTTGTCGCCGATTACTAGATAGGCAACGGCTTCTCCTTGATATTTTAGCGGGATAACTACTTGTTCTTTGCCGTCTAACTTTTTTATGTAATGATCTTCTCTGGTACCTACGTCATTTAGATCAATTTTCTCACCATTGTGCTCACTTTTGGTTGCCGCTATGCAAGTGCCTTCCGAATCTAAAACCATTGTCTCTTTACTGAGAACATTTTTAATATAATCCCTGATTTCCTCTCCTAATTGGTAGTTGATCAACATTAAGTGACACCTTTCTTTTTGTAATTTACTACAAATTGTTACTTTATTTTACTACATTTTTATATGTTTGTCAAGATATATGGGCTTTGGAACTGATAATTTTTTGAATTTTATGTATTGTTACAAAATATACATTAAGTTTTTTTTTCAATTTAGACCATTAATAAAAATATGAAGTTTATATAAAATATACATGAATTTTTGTAATAAGTTACAAAAGAGTACATAGACTGCCTCATTTCCGGTTCTTAGCCATAATTTTGAGCGAATTCAGCATGTATTAAGCTCATAAAGAGACTGCTCACTGTCATTGCGACTGTGCCCTGCGTAGCCTTGGCGAAGTAGCGGTCATTGGTGTGACCACCAAGGCGCGGCAATCTATTATGATGAAAGATTGCTTCGTGACACACTCGCAATGACGATACAGTGAGCGATTTGCATGTAAAAACTTGACTTTTTTGGATATTTTTGATTATAATTAGTTTAGTAATGTGATCCCTCAGCGGATCACCTTTTTAAAAAAATGCCCTCAGTGGTATAATAAGTTGGACAATACTTGAGAATAATTAGAAAAGAGCACATAAAAGGAGAACTATGATACGAGAAATGGATAGCTTCATGAATGCACTAGAAGAAATTTGTGAAGAAAAAGGCTTAGATAAGAATATTATTATTGACACGGTCGAAGCAGCAATTGCAGCTGCTTACCGAAAAGATTATGGGAAACCAAAGCAAATTATCAAAGCCAAGATGGATCTAAAGACCGGCGACTTTGATATCTTCAGAGAATACGAAGTACTAGACAACGAAGAAGAGCCAAAAGAACGAGAACAGCAATTGACTCTAGACGAAGCCAAAGAAATAGACAAAAAGGCTGAAGTTGGAGGAGTCGTACTTACCCCACTCGAGAAAAAAGATGATTTTGGACGCATTGCCGCGCAAACAGCAAAACAAGTTATAATACAAAGAATTCGAGAAGCAGAAAGAGAACTAATGTTTGCCGAATTCAAAGACAAAGAAAACAAAGTTGTAAACGCAACTGTACAGCAGTTGGAAGGAAAAAATGTTATCGTTGCGCTTGGCAAGGCCAACGGAATTATGTATCCGGGAGAACAGGTACGAGAAGAGCGCTACTATATTGGGCAAAGACTTAAAGCATACGTCAAAGAAGTTAGCGAAAGTGCTAGAGGTCCTCAAATCATCGTCTCAAGAAGCGATAAAGAATTAATCAGAGGATTGTTCGAAAGCGAAGTTCCTGAAATTGCCGCCTCAACAGTTGAAATCAAGAGCATTGCCAGAGAAGCCGGTTCAAGAACTAAAATAGCAGTTATCTCCAATGATCCGAAAGTTGATCCAGTTGGGTCATGTGTCGGACAGCGCGGCACTAGAGTGCAAGCTGTTTTAGGCGAAATCGGTGAAGAAAAAATTGATATTGTTTTATGGGACGAAGATGTCGAGCAGTTTATCATGAATGCACTTTCACCGGCGAAAACAAGACGGATACTCATTTCATCAAAAGAAAACAAAGCGACTATTTACGTTGACAAAGACAGCCTTTCGTTGGCGATTGGCAAAGGTGGACAAAACGTTAGATTAGCATCCAAACTAACAGGCTGGGGAATCGACGTTGTTTTAGACGAAGAAGCTGAAAAAGAAAAAAAATAAATATTCCGAGCAAACTCTAAAACGGAAAATGTAAATGAAAAGTCAACAACATAGAATATTGTTGACTTTTCTGCTAAAATAGAGACTCATTTAACGAAGGACCCAAATGGACAATAACATATTCAGCAAATTCAGCGAAAATCTTAAAAAAACACTCGTGATGGCAGAGAAAATATCTCAGGACCAAAAATCTTTAATGGACACGGAGCACCAGTTAATCGCTCTTCTGTTTACAAAGAATAATTTGGCTTACGAAATTCTTACCAACAATCAAATATCGGCCGACAGAGTTCAGCTGATTGTCTCTTTAATGGGCAAGCCAATAGAAGGTGATAAAACCGGAGTCACTGAAAATGCAAAGGAAGCAATTCAAAAAGCTGTTCAATACGCTTCGAAAAACTATCACTCATTGGTTGATTGCGAACACCTTTTGCTGGCGCTTCTTTCGAGTAAAAAATACCGGTCCTACACCATCATCGAAAGAATAGGTTTAAAACCGACCGACATCACAAAACAAATAGATGAAGTCTTCAATACAACCAAAAATTTAAGCGAAATAAATCAATCTCCAATCAATATGGACGCAGGATTTCAAGAGGAGCCGGATTTTCAGGATATGCCGGGTCCGATGCCTTTTGGCAACGGAAATACAGCCACAAAACAAAAGAAAGAATCAACTCTGCAAAGCTTTACCACAAATATAACGGCTAAGGCCAAATTAAGAGAACTCGACCCTGTTGTTGGCAGAGAACTAGAAATTGAGAGAATAATGCAGATACTTTGCAGAAGAACTAAAAATAACCCGATTTTAGTCGGAGACCCGGGAGTTGGAAAAACTTCAGTCGTTGAAGGACTTGCTCAGAGAATTAGCCAAGGAAAAGTCTCGCCTAAACTTTTCGATAAGGAAATTTTGTCGCTAGACATGGGCGCTTTGGTAGCAGGGACCATGTATCGAGGACAGTTTGAAGGAAGAATTAAAAAAATACTGGCTGAAATAAAAAAGCGCAAAAACATACTTTTATTTATAGACGAAATACATACCGTAATCGGCGCCGGCTCCACCGAAGGATCAATTGACGCAGCAAATATCTTGAAACCTGCCCTCGGAAGAGGAGAAGTTAGTATTATTGGAGCCACTACTTATGACGAATACAAAAAACATATTGAGAAAGATCCTGCGTTCGAAAGGCGGCTTCAACCGGTTAAAGTAGTAGAGCCGTCAGTGATTGAAACGATCAAAATTTTGAAGGGAATAAAAGAACGTTACGAAAAATTTCATAGAGTAAAATATTCCGATGAGGCATTAATTGCAGCAGCCAAGTTGGCAAAACGCTATATAAACGATAGATTTCTCCCCGACAAAGCCATCGACCTTATTGATGAAGCAGCTTCGAAAATCACATCAAATGTTTCTCCAGACGAAGTCAGGCTTTATGCCCTGAGAAACCAACTCTTGAATATACACAAACAAAAAGAAGATTTTATTTTCAAGGAAGAATATGAAAAGGCAACTCTCCTGAAAGGGGAGGAAGCAAAAACCGAAAACGAGGTAAGCATCCTAAACAAAAAGTGCAATAAACAGCAAAAAACTGTAACTGAGGATAATATTGCCGAAGTCGTCTCGAGGTGGACCGGAATTCCAGTCACAAATTTAACAGAGATTGAAAAGAAAAAATTTATTAATTTCGAAACGAATCTAATGAAGAGCGTTATTGGTCAAGATGAGGCGGTAACCTCTGTCGCACTGGCGATTAAAAAAGCCCGGGTCGGAATATCTGACCCCAGCAGACCAACAGGTTCTTTTATCTTTTTGGGGCCAACAGGTGTTGGCAAAACCGAGCTGGCAAAAGTGATTGCCAAAGAACTATCCGGAAATGAAAATTCACTTGTTAAAATCGACATGTCCGAATTTATGGAAAGACACAATGTATCAAGACTCGTCGGAGCTCCGGCAGGCTATGTTGGCTATGAGGAAGGCGGCAAACTTACAGAGATAGTTAGAAGGAATCCTTATTCAGTTATTTTATTAGATGAGATAGAAAAAGCCCATCCCGAAGTTTTCAATATTCTATTGCAGATCATGGAAGACGGCACATTGACCGACGCCAAAGGAAGAGTTGTAGATTTTAGAAACACTATTCTGATCATGACCTCAAATCTTGGAAGTGAATTTTTGAGAAATAAATCCACAATTGGTTTTGGAAAAAATTCAGCCGAAACACAGTACGATGATTTTAAGGAAAACGTTATTGAAGTTATAAATAAACACTTCAAGGCCGAATTCATAAATCGCCTTGATAAAATTTTAGTTTTTAAACCACTTGATAAAGAGGCTATCCGAAAGATTACTACCTTGCAGATTAAGATGCTGGAACAACGGCTCAAAGAAACAGGGCTTAAGATTAAAATTGATAAAAAATCTATCGATTGGATCGCGGAACGTGGATTTTCGCCAGAATTTGGCGCTAGACCGCTCAGAAAAGTAATTTCAGATTACATTGAAACTCCAACCACCGAAGGCATCCTGAACGAAGAATATATGCCCGGAGACACTCTCATCATCACACTTCTTGACGATGTGCTTAAAATAACGAAGTAATCATAGTTTGTGTACTAATTTAATGCCTCCTCTTTGACAATTTGCAATTTAGGTTCGGCCTTGTTATGATTGGGTTAATTTTGATAGCAGGAAACTAGAAAATCAAATTATATAAGTAGTTAGTTGGAGTTCTAAAATGGGCAAAAACGAATATCAGAATCCTCGCGGTACTAAAGACATCTTACCTTCGGACCAGCCTTACTGGCAGGCAATTAGATGTGTTTCGGCCAAGGTTTTAGAAGGGTTAGCTTTCGAAAGAATTGAGCTTCCACATTTTGAAAATCTAGATATTTTTGCTCGCGGAATCGGTAGCGAAACAGACATAGTTTCAAAAGAAATGTTTCTGATTGAAAATAAATCAGAAAAAGAAGAATCGACCACTCTTGCGCTACGTCCAGAGTTTACTGCCGGCGCCGTACGCTCCTATATTCAAAATGGCATGACCAGCTGGCCCCAACCGGTTCGTCTTTATTATTTTGGTCCAGTTTTTAGACGAGAAAGACCCCAAAAAGGACGTTACCGCGAATTCTACCAAACAGGAGTTGAAATGTTCGGGGACGAATCGCCAGAAGCTGACTATTTAATTATAATGTCTGCTTGGGAAACTCTTACCGAATTGGGACTTAAAAATTTAAAAGTTTATGCTAATTCAATAGGATGCGCAGAATGCCGTCCAAAATATATTGTTAAACTGAAAAAATATTACAAAGACAAAAAGGATCAACTTTGCCAAGTGTGTCAATCCAGAATGGAGAAGAACCCGTTAAGACTCTTGGATTGCAAAGATGAAGGCTGCAAAGAACTGGTTAAGGCCGCTCCCAATATACTCGACTCACTTTGCACAAATTGTCGAAACCATTTTCAAGATACCTTACAGTTTTTGGACTATTTTGAAATCTCATATGATCTAGACCCGACTTTAGTCAGAGGCCTCGACTACTACACAAATACCGTATTTGAGATTGCCGACAAAGATGATAAACGTCGATCCAATGTGGTTTGTGGCGGCGGACGCTACAATGGCTTGGTAAAATTACTTGGCGGTCCAAATACTCCCGCGGTTGGCTATTCCATCGGCGTAGATCGTGTTGTTAATTTAATGAAAGAGCAAAATGTTGAACTGCCAAAACGCAGAGGAGTCGAGGTTTGCATTCTTCAGTTAGGAGACAAAGCGAAAGAAGTATCAAAAAAAATATACGATGGTTTAAATAAAAATGATGTAAACGTCTACTTCGTCCCATCAAACGAAGCGCTGAAGCAACAGATTACCTCAGCAGTCAAGCTAGGGGCACGATATGCCTTAATCATCGGCCAGAGAGAGGCGATGAAAGACGAAGTTATTCTCAGAGACCTATCGGCTTCGTCACAAGAAGTTATTCCCGTTGTAATGCTCGTCGAAGAAGTTAAAAAAAGATTAGCGAAAATAGCTTATTGCGGTAATGGCAATACGGAAAAATAAATCACACATAATCGATACCATATCAAATAGACCTCCCTCTGAGGTCTATTTGATATTAGATAACATTCGCTCCATTCTTAATGTCGGGGCAATTTTCCGGACCGCCGATGCTGCCGGTATCAAAAAAATTTACCTCTGCGGCATTACTGCTTATCCAAGCAATAAAATAATAAGGTTGATAGACAAGGTGGATATTGTGTCCTGTGCAGACATCATAGGCGATAGAGCAATCATAAAATACAACCCTTCTCATGAGTGCGTCAAATCATCTCTCGAGAGCCTGATTGCCAAAACAGCGCTCAAAGCTTTGGGGGAAGTTGAATTTGAGTACAAAACCTCAACATTAGAAGCAATAAGAGAATTGAAAGAAAATAATATTAATATCGTCGCCTTAGAACAAGCACAAAACAGTATTGATTATAGAACATATCCCTACAATGAGCCGTTAGCCATAATTGTGGGCAATGAGGTTAACGGAGTTGAAAAAGAAGCGCTGGATCTTTGCGATGCCATATTGGAGATACCGATGCATGGACATGTTAACTCGCTCAATGTGTCAACTGCCGCAGGAATCATTTTATTTAAAGCAGCCGAGGCCCATGAAAAACATTGAGGCACAGAAAGAGAGCAGATGATTTGACTTAAATAGCAAATAAATGTATTTGTTGTATAGAGCACAAGAAATTAAAGTCCTCAAATGGAGAATTATGCGTAAATTCCTAATAGTTTTTACAGTCGTTATGACTCTGCTCTTGCCCACAAGGTCAATCGCAGAAGATGTTTCGCTGCCGATAACAAGCAATCTCTCGCTAGAAATTGTTTTAATAAACACAATAGAGCATATTGCCCCAATCGGAGATGAAATTATTTTTGCAAAACAGTCAGACGAAATAGAAATAGCAGGAAAAGCAAAACCAAATACAGAAATTACTGTAATATTCAAAGCGGATCAAAGAAAAAATACTATTTCTAATAACGAGGGTGATTGGAAACTAAAAGTATCCGGCAAAGAGATTCAGGAAGGCAAACATTCAGTAAGCGCTAGTGTCAGAGGGGGGATTAAGGTCGAATTATTTTCTCTCGAATTGATCGCCGAACAGCCACCGAACATCGAGGATAAAAGAGAAAAAAAAGAAAATAAATCAAAGCAATATATTATATTTGGAATAGGGTTGATATTATTGGCAGGGATCATATCGGGCGGATACTCCATAAAAGTAAAAAAATAATCTTAAATAAAAAATCGCTTCAGTTAAGAAGCGATTTTTTATAGCTACAAAGTTTGGCCTAACCTCTCACAACATCTTCAGGCATTATTGTGCCGTCAATAACGTAGACAATACCGTCTTCATACCTCTTCATATCGACTATTTTCTGACCGTTAACATAATAATCACTATTTTCGCTTGTGATTTTAATTTTCATACCGTTTAATGAATCATATTCTTTATCGGTTGTAGTCAAATTGGTGATTCTTCCATTAACAACATGGTTCCTTAGAACCCTTTCGGCAGTAGCCTTATCTGTTACCGCTCTTTGCGCAATATCTTGAGGCACATTCATCAAGGACTGATTAGTAGGAACAAACAAAGTATAAGGTCCATCTTGTGACAATGTTTTGTCTATTCCTGTTTGCACAAATAGTCTTCCCATGATTGTAGTCTCTTGATTGTCTAATAGCATTCGTCCGAGCTGAGTTTGCACTTGGATTTCTTGCATTTGTTGAGCCGGCACCTGCGCATCTTCTCTTACTTGAGCGCTTGAAAATGAAACAGTAAAGAGAAATAAAAAGGCTGCTATTATTACTGGTAATATTTTCGTCTTCATTTCTTTTCACCTCCTCTATTATAAAATTTTAGGCGCTTTAATTTATAATTCTTTGGATTTATTAGAAAAAAATTGAATAAAAGAGTCAAAGTTGATAAATTGAGTTCTATGAGTACAAAAATTGAAAAAATCATTTATGAAGGCTGGGGATTAGGGATAGACGATCAATCCCAAAAAAAAGTTTTAATTAAAAAAACCGTACCCGGTGATCTTGTCGAATTTAATACAGTCAAAGAGAAACCAAATTATATTGAAGGGGAAATCTCAAATATAATCGAACCATCAAAATTTAGGATTGAGCCTCAGTGCAAATCCTTTGATCAATGCGGCGGATGCGACCATCAAAACATCTCTTCTTTGGACCAGCTTCGTTTTAAGGAGGCTGTTTTTGCGGAAACACTAGAAAGAGCGAAAATTGATGTTAAAATAGAAAAAATTATAGCGGGATCTACCCAATGCTATTTTTACCGGAATGTCATGCGTTATTTTTTCGTTGAAAATAATGGCGAGATAAGTATTAGTATGAACCGGACAAACTATAAAGATGGCTTGCTGCCGATCACTAACTGCCTTCTCTTGTCGCGGGATTCACAAGACATAATAAACGGGTTGCTGTGCATTATTAATAAAAATGCGTCTGCAGAAGCATTTCTTTTAAGCCAATTGCGTATCAGGCACGGAAAAAACACCGACCAATATATGATAGAGATAATAACTAAAACTAATATTCTACCTTGTGAAAAAGAAATCATCGACTATTTTAAAAAGTTAGAAAAAGTAAAATCACTTTACCACACCGTTTCGTCTGCGACCAACCTCTCGGATGGAAGAAGACGATTATTAATAGGAAGTCCTGTCATTTTTGAAAAAATTGGCGCTTATACTTTTCAAATATCTCCGGAATCATTTTTTCAAACCAATTCACTTGGTGTTAAGAACTTGTATGACAAGATAAAAGAAATAGCCGATCTAAAGATAGGGGAGAATGTTCTGGACTTGTATTGCGGCACTGGCACGATAGGCATTTATCTATCAGCACTGTCCAAGAAAGTCGTAGGGGTAGAATTGGTATCCAAGGCGATTGCAGACGCTAAAGACAACGCAAAAATCAACAAACGTACAAATGTAGAATTTTATTGCGGGGACTCCGCAAGGTTTTTACAAAAAAATAAAGAGAAATTTGACGTGATTATAGTCGATCCACCAAGGGCAGGTTTATCAAAAGACACAATAAAAAACTTAAAAATTGGAAACAAACAAAGAATAGTTTACGTTTCCTGCAATCCCGCAACTTTTGCCAGAGACATAAATCTATTGAAAGACAGCGGAATTCTATTACAAAAAGTTCAACCAATCGACATGTTCCCGCAAACCCATCACATTGAATGCATAGGGATTTTGACAGCTTAATTCATTACACGCAAGCATAACACTCATTGAAGTAAATTAAAAAAAGGTCAGAGTGAGGCGCACGATAGTCTGACCTTTAGTTTGTGCTAACCTTTACGGAGGCTAGCTGAGCAATCTCCAACGCAAGTAGCTGGAGATCATTGAATTGCTATTAATTTATATCGGAAATACATTTTTGTCAAATTGTAATATTTATCCACAGTTTATACTATTTACTTTGTTCGGCTTATGTTCGATAATAAAGTTATTCAACAACCAAACAAAAAACGAACAAAGGAAATCAATGAACCCACTAACAAAGCGCCAGAAAGAGATCTTGGATTTTATAAGATTATTTATTGATCAAAATGGCTATGCCCCTAGCTACAGAGAAATAGCTTATTATTTCGAGTACTCATCGACTGGAACCATAGCCGAATACATAAACATTTTGCAGGAAAAGGGCTACTTGACAAAAGACGCCATGGAAGCTCGAGCAATTCAATTAACCCCTAGTTTTGACGCAGGCATGGAAACCTTCGATATACCGCTTGAGGGAGTAATAGACGCCGGCAGACCGATTGAAGCAATAAGAACACATGAGACAATAGACATTCCTCGAGACATGATGGGGAAAAAGACTTTTGCCTTAAAAGTTCGTGGCACATCCATGATAGAAGACGGCATTCTTGATGGAGATTATGTTATCATTGAGCAAACAACTGTAGCCCGCAACGGAGATATTGTGGTTGCTCTGGTTGACAATGAAAATGCCACATTAAAGCGCTTTTACAACGAAAAAGATTCGATAAGACTCCAACCGGCCAACAGCTCCATGAAGCCGATGCACTTTTCTAAAAAAAGGGTGACTATCCAGGGCAAGGTCAAGGGAGTCATAAGAAAATTCGGAGGTTAAATAACTATCCAATAAGCCATATATTTTAATGAAAATCGACAAATCATTTTTCGAACGAAATTCAGTAGAAGTAGCGACCGATCTTCTCGGTCACTATTTTATAACTGATCTAGACGGCAAAAGAGTGATTGGCAAGATAGTCGAAACAGAAGCTTATTCAGGAGAAGATGATTTAGCTTGTCATGCAAGTAAAGGAAGAACCAAAAGAACAGAACTCCTTTACGGAGAAGCGGGCCATTTTTATGTTTATCTAAACTATGGAATTTTTTACCTTACCAATATAGTCTGTGATGCAACGGATTATCCAAGCGCTGTATTGATAAGATCTGCGGAGATTGTTGAGGGAGTCGAATTTACCAAACAACGGATTAAAAACAATAAATTTGTTAAAGACAACGGTCTTTTGGCGACTGGACCAGGTAAATTTTCAATTGCCTTTGGCATCACCAGGCAATGTAACGGATTAGATATCGAAACATCGAACTACACTGAGATTCTTTATGAACGAAACAGAAGTTTTGATATAATAAAAACTGCCAGAATAGGGATTGACTATGCGGGGTCTTGCAAAGGCTATCCTTGGCGTTTTTATATCAAAGATAATCCCTGCGTAAGCAAACAGATTAAGCAATAAATTTTACACATGATAAAATTGTCATTCATAAAATCAAACGTCCGCAAAAACAACATTGAACGGTGCTTGGCCCTTTTAAAGACAGAAATATTTTCCGGCTTAAGAGAGGCGAGACAAGTTGTAGTCATACCTAACTGCATGACTACAAAAAATAAATCTGCAGTTACTCATAAAGATACTCTGGATGCAGTCTTAAATTTCATAAAACCGGCAGTTAACCATCAGATAATTTTAGCAGGGGGATCGGATTCCAGAGAAACTTTTTCTGTCTTTAAAGAGCTGGGTTATTTAGAATTACAAGAAAAATACGACTTCACTATTGCGGATATGAATAACGACATATATAACGATATCAACTTATTGGGAGTCAATGGGAACGAACAAAACACTCAGACCGCCAGAACAATCATGGATTCCGATTATATTATCACTCTTTCAATACCAAAAACTGACAACTCAACAGTTTATTCCGGCGCGATTAAAAATGTTGCTCAAAACACCTTGCCTAACTCAGGTTATTCTATTCACTCAAAGCTTATGTCAAAGTTTAACCTTTCAAAGAATCACAAATCAATTCTTTTTGAAAATCATAAAAGCGCCAACCAAAACATTTACAGAATATATAACAAATTAAGCATCAAGTTGGCCGTAATTGACGCCTTTGAGGCGATGGAGGGCGATGGGCCGATAGACGGAGACACGGTACCATGCCATTGGGCGATCGGAACAACCAATCCGATAGCGGCGGACTGTCTTGCGGCAACTTTGATGGGCATAAATTACAAAGATGTCGGATACTTGGCCATGCTAGAAAAAGGGGACGATGAGTATTTTATTGCTGGCGACGATTGGCAAAGAAGCATCAAGAAATTTAAAATGCACTCTAAATTCGAACAAATTAAAAATTGGGAATAAAACTGTGGCATTTATCAAATTAGTTCCAGAAAAATAATTTTGCGCTACATATTTTTTGCGTTATAATGGTGTTAGCTAACATTGAGGGGCAATGGGAATCTCAAACGACATTAAACCTAAAAAGGTTTACTATCCTGTGCGGCATCAACATCGGGGCTCAAAAAGCCGCTCCGATCATTTCGAAGTACCAGAAGAAGATGAACTGATCACAGAAACGCCATTAGAAGAAATTCCCAAAGAACCGGCTTCTCCGCAAATTAAAAGAACTCCTGTCGAAAAATTTGATGAAGAAAAAAAGCCCGAAAGCCATGCTTCTCACACAAAAGAGGAAATCGAGGATGATTTTTTTAGCGATTACAATCAACCGGAAGTTAATAAGCCGGAAATAACGCCCAAAGCTAGAATAATCAGATTGAGTCCTGGACGCATAGTTTCAATGTTATTCATCGTTTTAGTTGTTGTTTTAGTTTCGCAAAACTTCAAGTCTATAAAAGGCGCTATTATTCCCGAACAAAAGAAAACCATTACTCAATCCAAAGATCAAAATAATTCAAACCTTACTCAATACACTTCAGAATCAAACGATAACGCCAATACAAGTTTAAACCAAAATACAAATATAAATCCTACTATTGTTGCCAATACTAATACTAATGAGAATCAAACGCCTCCCCCCGAAGTAACAACCGCCTCAGAGATTGATAAATCAACTATATCGCTAAAGGTATTAAACGGTAGCGGCATAACAGGCGCCGGAAATATTGTGTCAAAACAATTGCAAGAAAAAGGGTTCACGGTTTCTTCAACCGGAAATGCCAAAAGTTTTTCATACTCTCAAACCTACGTCTACTACAAAACAGGAAAACAAGCAGAAGCTGACTTGATCACAAACTCAATAACCGGAAAAACAATGACTGTGGAACAGAACGATAATGCTGTCGGTACGGCCGACGTAGTCGTTGTAGTAGGAAAAAAATAAATGGAAATACTTAATTCAATTTTCAGCTATTACGACCAGTTGATTTTAAAGCTACCACCTTATGGGCAGAACTTATGTTCTCTCTTTTTGTTGGTTTTCTTGTTGTGGCAGGTATATATGGTCATCAAAAGAGGACACTGGATATTTATAGCTTTATTGATTATAATGCTTCCGGGAACTTGGCCGGCAGCCAAACATATTTTATTTTATGCATTCGCTGTTATTAAATTTTTATTTTTAAGAATAGCGATATGAACCGAATAAATTGTAGCTATATTAACCGTAAGGACACGCATGTATGATGTTGTAATTATTGGCGGGGGACCAGCAGGTTTAACAGCAGGTCTATATTCATCCAGAAGAGCATTAAAAACATTAATCCTCACAAGAGATATAGGCGGTCAAGCTGCACAAACTTTGGATATTGAAAACTTTCCCGGATTGGAGAAAACCAGCGGCATTGAACTTTCACTAAAATTTAAAGTTCAAGCTGAAAAATTCGGCAGCGAGATTAAATTTGAAGATGTTAAGTCTATTCAAAAAGTAAATGATACATTTCAGGTTCAAACGAAGAACAATACATATGAGAGCAAAACTATAATTTTGGCTTTCGGAAAATCTCCCAAAGAACTGGATGTCCCCGGAGAAGAACAATTCAAAGGAAAAGGCGTCAGTTATTGCGCAACTTGCGATGGCCCCTTTTTCAGGGGAAAAATTGTTACTGTAGTGGGCGGTGGAAATTCCGCCTTAGATGCAGCCTTATATCTGTCCAAAATTTGCAATGAGGTAAATTTAGTTCATCGCAGAAGTGCTTTTTTGGGCGAAGAAGTTTTGGTTGAAAAGGCAAAAGAGACAACAAACATAAAAATTTGGCTAGAAAACGAAGTAACCGAGATAAAAGGTACCGAGGTTGTTGAAAGTGTTGTGCTAAAAAACGGAGAGACGAATGAGATAAAAACTGACGGAGTTTTCATTGAAGTAGGCTTTATAGTAAACAGAGATCTGGTTAAAAATCTTGTTGAGCTAAACGAAAAAAACCAGATTATTATCAATCAGAATCAAAATACATCGGTACCTGGAATATTTGCTGCGGGAGACTTAACCACAACACCCTACAAACAAATTATTATCGCGGCAGGTGAAGGAGCAAAAGCCGCTCTTTCGGCTTTTGACTACATACAAAAGCAGCAAGGAAAAAGAGGCATCATGGCCGATTGGCATTGATGGATTGAGTATAAATATTACGATACTAATTAAAAGATTGAGAGCACAATGACCAAAATAAAAGACAAAAATAAAGATTTGACCGATAAAGAATCGACTGAAGATAAGGATGCACAAGAAACAAATGCAGATGTTGAAGAATCAGAAATGGACACTAGCAGCAAAATTGATCAAAACAGAAGAAATGCTAAGCTTCCACTGAGAACAAAGATTAAAAATTATTTTAAAGATCCAAAAAAAAGACTGAAATTCTTATTGTGGACATTTATTATATTATTAGCCGCTTTGGTAGGAGCGGGATTGTATTATCTTTCTCATGATGACGATACAAGCAACAATATAACAAGCGATAACAAGAGCTTAACAGTGCCAACACAACCAACCTTATATGAATCGCCTCTCGATGGAGTAATGGTTGAAGATGAAAGCATTACAAGCAATCATCCTCTTGCTATTATAGTAGAAAACCATCCAGACGCTCGCCCCCAAGCCGGCCTAGATAAGGCGTCGGTTGTCTATGAAGCTCTTAGCGAAGGGGGAATAACTCGTTTTATGGGTATTTTCACCACAAAAGAAGCAGAAAAGGTTGGGCCTGTCCGATCAGCCAGAACTTATTTTGTTGATTGGGCCCATGGATACGATGCGTATTTTGCCCATGTTGGCGGCAATATCGACGCGTTGGATAAAATACCTGTAGACAAAATACTCGATTTGGACCAATTCAAATATTCCTCAGCTTATTGGCGGGAAAGAGCGGCCAACGTAGCCTCGGAACACACCATGTTTACATCAACGACAAAACTGAGAGAACAAGCAGAAAAAAATAAATATTCGGCCTCCAATAACTTTAGTACCTATAAATTCAAAGATGATCCAGCAGACGATACTTTGCCTCAAAATCAGAAAATAACAATTGATTATTCAAACAACCAATATAAGGTTGCCTTTGAATACGACAAAAGTACTAATTCATATAAGCGCTACATGGCCGGCAAAATACATACGGATCAGATCAGCAAAAAGGCAATCAACCCAAAAAATATTATCGTAATGACAGTAAAGGCACAGCCAACAGTCACACGAATAAACGAACCGGGCCTTACTATGACTACCATCGGAGAAGGTAGTGCTCAATTTTTTCTAGATGGAAAGGCAATAAAAGGCAGCTGGAGAAAAGAGTCAAAAGACACCAGAGAAATGTTTTTTGATCAAGATGGTAAAGAAATAGTCTTCAGCAGGGGCCAAACTTGGATTTGTGTTGTGCCGCCCGATGTGAAACCGGTAGCAGAGTAGCCGCTAGTCAGCTACTACCAAATTACCAATCACACAGAAATTACTAATATCAAATAAGAACATTTCAATTTCGTCGATGCGCCCTTTCGTAATTTAGTAATTTTTGAACATTCGTAATTTAGTAGGATTACTTGTTAGCCATTGGTTCGCTTTTAACACATAATTGATGTAGTATTAAAGAATAAAACACAAAATTCGAATACATTACGAGGTTACCATTCTGAGATTTCTCCTCTCGATAACACATCGAGATCGTCGAAATGACTAGTGAGCAGCTTACAAAACACTATTTAGACAAGATATAAGTGCGACGGAGGAAATATGGCAATTATAAAAGATATCTTAGCAAGAGAAGTATTTGATTCTAGAGGAAACCCCACAATAGCTTGTGAGGTGATTTTAAACGACGGATCTCACTCTCTTGGGCTAGTTCCTTCCGGAGTTGTAAGAAGCCGTCATGAAGCCCATGAGCTAAGGGATAACGACCCAAGGCGGCTCAACGGCAAAGGCGTACTTAAAGCTGTTGCTAATGTAAATGGACCAATAAGAGAAGCACTCATCGGCATGGAAGCTGACAGCTTATCGTCCGTAGACCAAAGAATGATTGAGCTAGATGGCACACCGGACAAATCAAAATTTGGAGCAAATGCCATTTTGTCCGTTTCTTTGGGAGTAGCGAAGGCCGCATCAAAGAGCAAAAAGATGCCCTTGTATAAATACTTGGCCGAATTGCTTGAAAGAAAACCGAACAGATTTATAATGCCTCTTCCAATGATGAACATCCTAAATGGTGGCAAACATGCGTTTGGTTCGACAGATTTTCAGGAATTTATGATTGTGCCCATTAAGTTTCAATCTTTTCGTGAAGCAATGCGCGCCGGAGTAGAGATACATCATGCGCTGGGCAAAATACTAGAAGAGAGAAACTACCAGCCTCTTGTCGGCGATGAGGGCGGTTTTGCTCCATCCTTATTTTCCAATGAGCAAGCAATGGAGCTTCTAATGATGGCCATAAAAGAAGCTGGCTATGAAGCAGGGGAACAAGTTTTTATAGCATTAGATCCCGCCGCTAGCCGATTCTATTCGGAAGGCGTGTATGAACTATATAGAGAAAATTCATCTTTGACTACTCAGCAAATGATAGAATTTTATGCAAAATGGGTTGAAAAGTATCCAATTATTTCAATAGAAGACGCTCTTGACCAAGACGACTGGCAGGGCTGGCATGATTTAACACTTCGCATTGGCAATCATGTTGAATTAATCGGCGATGACCTTTTCGCCACCAATAAAGGACTTCTAAAGAAGGGGATAGAGCAACATACTTCAACAGGTATCCTTATTAAGCCAAATCAAATCGGCACATTGACTGAAACTCTTCAAACTATTCGAATTGCGGAAGAAGCAGGCTTTAAGGTTATTATTTCACATCGTTCCGGCGAGACAGAGGATGACTTTATTGCTGACTTGGCCGTTGCATGCGGATGCGGCGCATTGAAATGCGGCGCTCCTTGTAGAGCAGAGAGGACTTCAAAATATAATAGAATCTTAGAGATTGAAGAAAAGCTAGGGTCAGCCGCAAAATTTGCTAGTTGGGATACCTCATCCAACGGCGGCATGGGCCAACTATAGGGGCAGTATCAAAGTATTGAGGATTAAGTATTAAGTATTATTAATTCTCAGTTAAAGCTGTCTTACTCTTTTTCAGAAGATCAAAGAATAATTTCTACCACTTTGAAGATTGATTCCGAGCGTATGCGAGTTCAATCTGAAAAGCAAAGAAATTATTCTTTAGCATCATGAAAAAGTTGTGCCAAGGTAAGGGATTCTTAAGGACTTAGGCCTGCCTGCCGGTATGCAGGGTCGGGCATCTGGATTCGACTTAGCTCACCATCCTGAGCCTGCCGAAGGAGAAACTCTGAGCCCCTGGTCCTTAAGGAAAAAATTATTTAAAAATCTATATCTTAGATTCCCGTTCAGTTGCTATTGTAATGAGTAAATGTGTGCCGGGAATGACAATGCAATGACTAGATTTACAGACAAAAAAACGCCCCGATTACTCGGAGCGTTTTTCTCTATAGTTGCTTATAAATTTGATTAGAAACCAAACGAATGAGCAACATTCATAACTTTATTATAATAGGCTTGCGAAGGATTGTAACCCCAAAGGGCTTTTTTCACATCCGGGTAGCCACATGCTTTAAGGTACTTAGCAGCGGCAAAGATGGCATCTGAGACATTGGTAATATCAGCTCGTCCATCACCGTTACCGTCTACCCCATAAGATCTCCAGGTTGACGGAAGAAACTGCATTGGACCTTGCGCATTAGCATACGATGTTACAGCAGTCGAACCGCTTCTACCTGTTTCTACAGTGTGGACAGCCTTCAAGATTCGAGGGTCAACACCGTAA
This sequence comes from Patescibacteria group bacterium, assembly GCA_038216025.1. GTDB lineage: Bacteria > Patescibacteriota > UBA1384 > XYA2-FULL-43-10 > 1-14-0-10-43-13 > JBBQQK01. The sequence goes on along the minus strand of JBBQQK010000002.1, from coordinate 20,964 downwards.
GCAGCACCAGCAGCAGCATAAATCTCGTCAAAATTTGACGGATCAGCCACTACGCGAGTTTGGCTCTCACGGGCAACAACGTTACGTTGCGCTTGAGCAGCCTTTTCGGCAGCAATTCTTGCTGCTTCTGCTTTAGCCTTGGTTCGCGAATCGGCGTCAGCTTTTGCTTTTGCATCAGCTTCTGCTTTTTCTCTTGTAATTTTTTGCTCTATAGATTCACCCGGTTGAATGGTAGGCAAAGTGCTTACACTCTCAACAACGATGTGTTTATCTAGAGCTAATTTGATTTCACCGGTGCTTGCAGCTCGGCTTATGTCCTGCGTAGAAGCAGGAGTTAAAGCAAGGGGAAGCATCAAAATGAAAAGATTTGTTGAAAGCAAAAGGCTTTGTTTAACCTTAAGCTTACTGATTTTTTTCTTAAGTCTCTCTTTGAGAAGACCCATTTGTTGGTTCTGGATGTTCGGCTGGTGTACATTCAGGATAACGAAGCCTTATTCCAGAGCCCTTTATTAATTAAAAAGTGTTCTCTCAACTGAAAGAACCCTCCCATTATAGCACAATTGTACCAGTTTGTCAATAGGTTAAGCTCACTTTGAGCACCCTATTGTTCGACCAAAAAGACACGTTGTAGAGTTAAACATATTAGCGGTTGCTTGTCAAGGGTTTTGTATCAATCCAATGTCGATTTATAGTTTGCGACATGTTTAATTTCTTTACGTCGGCCTTGTGCTACGCTCTTTTTTTTGTGTTATTATTTACCCATGAGAGACAATGCATGGCTTGAAAATCGACTTGAATATATATGGACCACTTATTTTACTGATGTTGAACGTATTAATGAAGTAAAAATTTGCTTCGGACGGCAGGCGTTAACACGTCTTGGCAGCATAAAACAAGCACGAAGCAGGCTTGTTATCCTGGGCGTGATAAATCACAACCCTTCGGTAATAACCATCACTGGTATTTTTAGAGATGAAATAGTGCCGGAACATGTAGTAGACTTAGTTATAGCACACGAAATGGCTCATTATGCTCATGGCTTTTGCTCTCCGCATCCTCAAAAATACAAAAATCCTCATCAGGGCAAAATAATTGATAAGGAATTGTACATTCGAGGTTTTGGAGAGGAAATCAAAAGCCATAAAAAATGGCTTAAAGAAGAATGGCCAAAAATGGTAAAAGGTTTACGCGTTAAAAGTTCCAAATTGAAAGTTAAAAATCCCCCAAACAAACTGAGTGATTATTTGAAGTTACTGCTTCGATAGTTTTCGACTTTACAGCAATTACTTATGTGGATCCTGAACGATTTTCTATAATATAAACACCAAAGAGTCTTCAGGATGACAGAACTACTCGAGTTTTCTTCGTGACACGCTCGCAACGACACTGTTTGCTTGGACCAATGACTAATTAATTGTTAATCCTATCTAATAACTAAGGAGAAATATGTCCGACAATTGCCTGTTTTGCAAAATTGCCAAACACGAAATACCTACTAAAATTAGATTTGAAAATGAAGAGTTCATCGCTTTCGATGATATGGAACCCAAAGCGAAGGTGCACATCTTAATTATCCCAAAAAAACACTTAAATTCAGTAGCTGATTTAATGGATAGCGATACAGCTATGATGGGCCGCCTTATTATGAGCGCCAAGGCGATAGCAGGTGAAATGGGTCTAATAAGTTATCGTCTTGTGGCTAATTCAGGCAAAGATGCCGGACAAGCAGTAGACCATCTTCATTTTCATATTTTGGGCGGCAATCAGTTAGGTGACATTGCCTAAATAACAATTCCAAATAAAGCATAGAGGGATAATGACATAGCAAGATTTTATTTTCCCTTGCCAAAAATCTCTAAATTTGATATAAATAAAAGAGTTATTCGACTATTTGTTTAAATATATACGAAGGGCGGTGATTTTTTTGCTAGAAGTACAAAGAAAAGGCGAAGAAAAATTTGATGTTTTACTAAGACGCTTCAACCGAGAGGTACAGCAAAGCGGTATTTTGACTATGGCCAAAACTAAACGATTTTTTGCCAAAGAAGAAAACAGATCTCAAAAACGCGCTACCGCTATTCGAAAGAATATTATTCGAAAATTACGAAGAGGCTACTAATTAGTTGCTTAAACAGTTGGTCAAGTTTTCTGAATTTTGCCAACGTTAAGTCTAAAACGGAGTAATTATGTCTTTAGTAGATAAAATAAACACCGATTTCATTCAGGCCTACAAACTTCGAGACGAATTCACGTCCGGAGTTTTGCGTATGATAAAATCATCACTTAAAAATGAAGAAATCGCAAAAAAATCCGCTCTCTCTGACGAGGAAGCAATAAAAGTTCTGAAAAAAGAAGCAAAACAAAGAAAAGATTCGGCAATCGAATACCGCAATGGCGGAAAGTCAGAAACAGCTGAAAATGAAGAAAAAGAAGCATCTCTTATTGAAACATATTTGCCGCAACAACTAAGCGAAGAAGATATCAGAATTCTTGTGACGAATAAAATTCAAGATTTAGGCGCCGCCTCTCAAAGCGATATGGGTAAAGTTATAGGCAGCATTATGGCAGAACACGGCAAAGTGGTTGACGGAGCCATAGTATCCAGACTAACAAAAGAACTATTAAGCTAATGTGAGTTGGCTGGTTTTCCATGCCATCGAGATTTCATAATGCCAAAAAACTATTCCAAATACTTTATTATTTCATTTTTTTCGATAAGTTGCTTGAGTTTTGTGTTTCTATTACTGCTTGATTATCTCGTTGCAGTATTTGAGCCTACTTTTCCATCCCGCTTGGGATTCTTTGCTATTTTCTCTATTTTGTTGGCCGCTATATTAACGTTCTGCTTATCTGTACTGAGCCCGATATTAAACGAAGCCATTATGACTTTACAGAAGATGTTAAAAATAGAAAGCCTGTCCAGTCCTCTTCTAACAAGGCTTTCTAGCGAAGCACCTGGAACTTATCACCATTCACTAAACGTATCCACTCTGGCACAAAAAGCGGCCAAAGCAATCGGCGCAAATTCACTTTTGGTTAGCACAGCTGGCTACTACCACGATATTGGGAAACTTGAAAACCCTACCGCTTTTATGGAAAATCAAGCGGGCATTGAAATACCGACCAACGAAGATGCAGACAGTATTAGAAAAAACGCAGAGGCTATTATTTCGCATGTAGAAAAAGGAATAAAAATAGCAGAAGCCCATGAACTACCTTCGGAAATCATTGACTTGATTAAAGAACACCATGGCACAACCAGAGCTTTGTATTTCTTTCAAAAAGCGAAAGAGCATGGACTAAAGATCAAAAGAACAGATTTTAGATATTCCGGCCCAAAACCCCAATCAAAAGAATCGGCAATACTTATGCTTGCAGACTGTGTAGAAGCAACCGCCAGAGCATTAACGGAAGTTAACGAAGAAAAAATCAACTTTTTGGTTCAAAATTCGATAAAAGAAAGAATGGAAGACAAGCAATTCAAAGCAGTCAACCTATCCGAGAAGGAACTTTTATTGATTGCTCAATCACTGGAAAAAACGCTTTTATCAATTTATCACCAAAGAATGGTTTATAAAGATGGCCAATTTGACAATAGAAAATAAAGTAGCCGGATTCACCATCGACGAGCAGTTATGCGAAGATATCGTCAATGAATCACTGGAAAAATTAGATAAAGAGAGTAATATTATAATTGAGCTGTTATTTGTTGATGTAGAAGAAATCAGAGAGCTAAATAACAAGTACAGAAATAAAAATTTGCCCACGGATGTATTGTCTTTTCCGCAACAGCAATTTGATGTTGAAAAAAACATACTCGGTTCAATTGTGATCTGCCCCGAGATTGCAGAAGCAAGAGGAGAAAGTATTACAGAACTATTGAAACACGGCTTGCTTCATCTGCTAGGCTATGATCATGAAACAGATGACGACGAATGGGGCAAGTATGCCAAGATTATTGATTGCACATTTTAATCATTCAATTACTCCTAAACTTTAGAAGGAGAGGCGTATGTGAGGCTTTGAAAATACCTCATCCTGACCTTCTCCTTATCAAGGAGAAGGAAATCAATGTAATATGAAATTCAATTTTAAAAAATTTTTCAAAAGTTTCTACCATGCGGTCAATGGAGTTACCTATTTATTAACTTTTGAGCAAAACGCCCGGGTACATGCCATGGCTGCGATATTTGTGGGAATCTTGGCCTACATTTTAGAGGTAACAAGACTTGAAGCCGCTATCCTATTCATGGCCGTCATCATGGTTTTCGCTATTGAGATTATCAACACTGCCGTCGAGAAGGTTTTCGACGTTTTGCACCCAGAGGACCACGACGTCATCAGAGCAGTTAAGGACGCTATGGCCGGAGCTGTTTTGATCAGCTCTATTATTGCAGTGGTAGTGGCTGTTCTGATATTTTTACCTCATATTAGAAATATTTTTGCTTGATATTGATAGCGGCGACGTTTTAAAGTAAACTTATAAATATAAATGTTACTTGATTGATAACCGGAGGGACAGTGAGTCAAAATATAATTTCTGTCGGAATAGACATTGGAAGCACCAAGATAGTCGCCTGCATCGGCAAGGTTGAAAACGGCGCTATTGATATAATTGGTGTTGGCAAAAGCACTAACCAAGGCATAAAAAAAGGCGTAATTGTCGACATTGAAGAAACAGTTTCTTCCATCTCGGCTGCCTTGGAAGAGGCCGAAAGAATGTCCGGCATGTCTGTACAAAGTGCAGTTGTGGGAATTTCCGGTCCGCATATTCAATCAGAAGAAAGCAAAGGCGTTATAGCAGTCTCCCGCACTGACGGAGAGATTTCCGAGACAGATACGGTTAGAGCTCTTGATGCCGCAAAGGCAATACCGAACAAACCCAACAGAGAAGTGCTGCATGTTCTACCAAAAAGCTTTCTAATTGATGGCCAAGACGAAAGCCGGGATCCGATCGGCATGACCGGCATAAGATTAGAAGTGAACACTCATATCATCTCGACTTCAACCAATGCAATTAAAAGCATTACCAAGGCATTGGATCAAGCGGGAGTAAAAATTACAGATATAGTTTTTTCACCAATTGCTACTGCTAAAGTTTTGCTGTCAAAACGTCAGATGGACATCGGCGTTATTTTGATTGATATTGGCGCGACCGCCACCTCTTATGTTGTTTACGAAGAAGGTGATTTGATCAGCTCTGGAGTTATTCCGATCGGCTCAACACACATCACAAACGATATTGCTATCGGTCTTCGAACAAATATTGATATTGCCGAAACTATTAAAACTAAATATGGCTACGCGCTACCTGATAAAGTTTCCGAGAAAGAAGAAATCGATCTAAACAAGATAAGCAAAGACGAACAGGGCTTGGCCAGCGTCAAATATATCGCCGAAATTATTGAGGCTCGCTTGAACGAAATATTCCTCATGACGAAAGACGAACTTCGCAAAGTAGGACGAGATGGCACGTTGCCGGCAGGAGTCATATTGACCGGAGGCGGTGCAAAAATCGATGGAATTCTTGAGTTGACCAAATCAACTATGTGTTTGCCGACCCAAGTTGGAAAGCCTGTTTTGGAAGTAACCGGAATTGTTGACAAACTTGATGACCCAGTATATGCTACAAGCATAGGATTGATGTATTGGGGCAAAGATCATAAGTACGAAGGAGGGAGTACCTTCGATTTTGATGTTCCAGGTATTGGAAGTGTCGTTGGGAAAATCAAATCTACCTTCAAGCATTTTTTGCCTTAATTAAATTATGAGAATCAATAAAGGAATGCCAATGCCAGAAAGAAAAGGGTCAGATCTCGAAAACTTTGCTGTCATCAAAGTAATTGGTGTCGGAGGTTCAGGAGGCAGTGCTCTAACTCGTATGATCAACTCCAAACTTCGTGGAGTTGAATTTATTGCTATAAACACAGATGCTCAGGCATTAGCTTTTAATGAATCTCCAATTAAGATTCAAATTGGCAAAGAGACAACTAGAGGACTAGGCGCAGGTGCCGATCCCGAAGTTGGTAGAAAATCCGTAGAGGAAAACAAAGAAGAAGTTTACGAAACACTTAAAGGTTCCGACATGGTTTTTGTTACCTGCGGCATGGGTGGCGGCACCGGTACTGGCGCTGCGCCATTTGTAGCAGAGATCGCAAGAGAGCTTGGCGCTTTGACAGTTGGTGTTGTTACCAAGCCATTCTCATTTGAAGGCCAGAGACGCAAGAAAATCGCCGAAATGGGTATATCCGAAATGAAAGACCGTGTAGATACCTTGATTACCATTCCAAATGACAGACTTTTGCAAGTTATAGATAAAAAAACCTCCTTATTTGACGCTTTTGGCATAGTAGACGATGTCCTCCGCCAAGGCGTGCAAGGCATAGCCGATCTTATCGTTTACCATGGCATCATCAATGTTGACTTTGCTGACGTGAAAGCCATTATGTCAGATGCCGGCAGCGCTCTTATGGGCATCGGTCATGGCACAGGAGACAATAGAGCCATTGAAGCTGCCCGATCCGCTATCGACTCACCGCTGCTTGAGCTTTCTATCGTTGGCGCAAAAGGTATACTTTTCAATATTACCGGCGGACCAGATCTCGGGATGTATGAGATAGATGAAGCAGCTAAGGCCATTACCGAAGCAGCTGACGCTGACGCAAATATTATTTTCGGTGCAATTATAGACGAAGCGATGCAAGGTGAGGTAAAGATCACTGTGATCGCGACTGGTTTCGAGTCAGAGCAAAGAGCACAAAGAAAAGGATTCCAAGTCTCAGAGACTCCGACTAAAGATATTCCGCCTTCACAGATCATCAGACGAGAACCGCCAGCACCAATGAGATATCAAATGCAATCACAAGAACCTCAAATAGAAGAAAGAACTCAAGACGATGATGACGACGAACTAGAAGTTCCGGCCTTCATCAGACGTAAGTTAAAATAGCCCTCGGGGCTATTTTAACTATTATAGAGTATATGGCTTAAAATATTTTTCTCCCCCTAAAGTAGGGGGAGATTGAGAGGGGGTATATACCTACTCTAATTCTTACTTTGTAAATTTCATACTCAATGATAAAAAACCACGATTGCTCGTGGTTTTTTATGTTTTGTTCTGTCATTGCGAGCCCCGAAGGGGCGTGGCAATCTATCAAATCTGTAATTACTCTCCTTTCCAAGGGGAAGAGGGGTAGTGGTGGTATTATGAGATATTTCCATTCCACACCCCACCCAGCCTCCCCTCAGAGAGGGGAGGAGTGAAACTAAGAAGCTTATTTGTTTTCTATTTTATAAACTTTGAACTTGCAACTTATTTTGATCCCTCTGGTTTTTTTGTTTCCAAGCTAAAGCTTGAACTACGATATTCTTTTGTAGTACAGCCTTTAGGCTGGGTTCCGCCACGCTAAAGCGTGCCCTACTCTTCCATTGAACTCAAGCATGCCCTCCTTGATTCATAATTCATTATTCTATATTCTAAATCTATGCTTTGTCCTGAATGCAAAAAATCTGAAACAAAAGTGCTCGATTCCCGAAACGAAAAGCGATTCGTCCGCCGTCGGCGGGAGTGTTTGCGTTGCAAATTCCGTTTTACTACCTATGAAAAGATTGAGCCTCCAAAAATTCAGGTATTCAAACGAAACGGTGTAGTAGAAGATTATCAAAGACAAAAAATTGCTAAAGGCATGTATTTAGCTTTTGAAAAGCGCCCGTTTGGACCTTCAGTCATTGAGAACCTAATCGATGACGTTGAACATGAAATTGCCAGACTTAAAAGCAAAGTGGTGCATTCTAAACAGATAGGGGACTTTGTCATCAACAAACTAAAAGAAACAGACGAAGTTGCATATCTTCGGTTTCTCTCAGTATATAAAAGTTTTGGATCAGCTAAAAAGTTTATGAAAGAAGCGGAAAAACTAGGCCATCCATAGTTCTAAATTACTATTTACACAAACTTTGATATATAATGAATTTATAAATCATAAAGGAGGTTTGTGGAATTTATCTTGCCAATTTTAGCCATTGTACTGGTTCCATGGATTGCCGGAATTATATACATCATAAAGTCAATCAGCGGTAATGCTGGCGGCAATATCCACAAATGCCGTGAGGACATAGCGAGAGAGCTTAAAACCCGTTCCGAAGTAACAGACGACGCCAAAGAAAAAGAAGCATTCATAATGGCATCGAACTATCTGGGCAACCCAAACGCCACCCCAACCGGCGTTATTCACGAAAAGATCTCGACAGACAACCAAAATCCCGAGACGAATATCACCTATACCGATACATACGCAACCGACTCGCCAGAATTTTCTAGGCGCATAACAGCTAACACCGCTAAACCCTTTGATAATATAAATGCCCTTCTCTATGTGGGCGCTTTTCTGATTGTATTAGCTGCAAGCATATTTATCGGGTTCAGTGGCGACATCATATCGGGACTAGGTAAAACAATTTTTCTCGCTATCTTTGCTTTGATGTTTTATTTTCTGGGCATATATCTTTATTTAAAGACCGAAAAAATAAAGCCGGCCGGCTTAACCTTTACTACAATTGGGGTCGTGTTATTCCCTTTCATAGGACTGTCGGCTTATTTGCTTGTCTTCAATCATACAAGCGGCAATCTAATTTGGTTCGTTAGTTCCTTATTTACACTCATTTTCTACACCATTTCTACTCTCTTGATCAAAAAAATCTACCTTAACTACCTGATTTCCCTTACTGCCTTATCTCTTTTTGAATCGTTCATTTCACTCTTCAACGTGCCTGTATATTATTTCTTCTGGGGCATGAGCATTTTTGCTCTATGCGCAGTCTTGATCGGAAGAGCAAGCAAAAAATGGAACATCACTATTGAGCTATCAAATCCACTCGGTTTTAGCTCTTTTGCCTTTCAACCAATTTCTTTGCTCATCTCTTTAGCGCTTGTATATCAATACGGATGGCTCTCAGCTGGAATTAATTTAATCCTTGGTTCAATTTTCTATATTTTACTAAGCATTACCTCCGAAGACAAAAATAGTAAATCAGCAAATCTACTGGCAGGATTGGTTCTGTTACCTGCAGGTGTCAGTGCGGTGCTTTCAAGTACAATCTTGCCAATAAGCGTAATTTCGTATGCGCTTATTTTAATAGCCCTTATCTACGCTTTAATCTCAGGCATCGTAGATAAAGAAAATGATGACTCATTAATCTTCACATCTGTTGCCAGCCTGGCTACAGTTTTTTCAATTTTTCCCGTGCTTAGCGAACCAAAAACACTAACATTGGTTATATTACTAGCTATAGTTGCCAATGCTGTGGCCTACTTGTTGAAAAAGAACCACTTAAACCTAATTCTCGCTGCAGCCGGCTTTGTCGCCATTCCATTTACGTATATTGTTCTTTACAAAGAATTGAACCAAGGTGATCATCTTAAGCTCCTTTCGAGTGTATATTTTGTTTGCACATTATTATTAATTTCTCTCGCTTGCTTCTTCAACCGATTCAAGCAAAAAATTTCAGCAGATATTGCAATTTCCTTTTCTCTAATTTCAGCTTTTGTAACTGTTTGCTTCTTGTTCTCAAATGGCAATTCATCCTTTGCAATTCTTTATTTAGTACTACTTTCAACTATTTATTTTTCCGCTTCGATTTTTGTTGAAAAATCTTTCAACACAGCGATTGGCGCTCTAATCTTATTAATAATTCCATATTTCATGATAAAGGTTTTGAATATTGATCTGATCAATCTCTCTTGGATGTACTCTACCATCGGAGTGATTTATTATCTAATAGGCCTACTGGAACCAAACAACGTGCGCTCCAAAATTTTTAGATCTGTCGGTTTACTTACAAATGCGTTAGCAATATTATTTTCTTTCCCAATATATAGCTATGAATATAACTTGGTTAGTTATTATATGGTAAGCTCGCTAACTGTAACCGCATGCATATTCTTTTATGAAGGCATTTCTCAAAAAACAGATACCATCAAATATTTTTCTGGCGCCCTTGCGATAATTGCTCTGCAATGCGCTATGAGTCTTTGGGAGATTAAAGAGCTGCACGCCTATATGATCATATGGGCTGGATTCTTCGGTCTGTTGGCTTACTTAGAGAAAATTAAAAATAAAGCATCTAATGAACAAACTTTAGCAGTACTGTCTCTCGCATTTTTGACCATACCTTTGTTTTTTCAAACTATCGAGAATACCGATAAGGCCAACTTTTACGCTCTAATCCTTGGATTTGAGAGCGTTTGTTTATTTGTAAGCGGTATAGCTTTTAAAAATAAACTAATTACTAAGTGGGGGGCTATTAGCCTTTTGGCAATAGCGATTCAACAACTAAAAGGATCCGATTGGGCGCTACCAGCTATTGCGCTAGTAGGCATAGCATTTTTGGCAGGAGCCATTTATCTTTTATCAAAGCACCAAGAAAGCCAAAAATAACTAAGATCAATAGAGAAAATTTGCCCCCATGCTAGCGCAGGAAGGCAAATACGACCTTACAACATTTCTCTATTATAGTTTTTTTATTTTTTTGCTAAATTAAATACTGAATAATAAATAAAGGAGATTTTATGGCCAAAAAAGTAGGAAAAGAAGAGTTTGAGACACTAATGAAATCGAGCAAAACTGTTTTAGTTGACTTTTCTGCCTCCTGGTGCGGACCTTGCCAGATGATGGCACCTCTCATTGACGACCTAGCAAAAGACTTTAAAGATAACGATCAGGTTGAGGTTATAAAACTGGACATCGATGAAAACCCCGACATAACCGCTCGATACAAAGTAATGGGTGTGCCAACCTTTATTGTCTTTAAAGACGGGGAAGAAAAAGCCCGCCAAGTAGGGGCAACCACCAAAGAAAATCTGGAAGATAAGATCAAAGATAATCTTTAAATAGCGATTATAAATCGTTACATTGAATTATTTTGTGATTTTGTGTACTATTACTCTACGAATAGGTTATCACTACAGGCGTGCCAACCCTTTTCGTAGAACACGGGGCCTTGTCTAATAGCGAATGACAGGGCCTTTTCCAAACCCTTTTTAACATTGTCTTGTGGATAACTGCGAACAAAAACCGAACACTGTTTGTGCTATACTATTATCATTGAACCAATTAATGTGTAATGACTATGAATGAAATAAAATGTCCAAAGTGCGGCACTGAAATACCAGTTTCAGAAGTGATAATTCAACGTGTCAAAGATCAAATACGCGACGCAGAACGCAAACAGATTGAAAAAGAATTCGCACAAAAAGAATCTGGCGCCATCAAAGAACTGGAAACAAAACTTTTAGACGAAAAAAGAAAGTTTGAAATACAGCAAAAGATCGAACAACAAAAAAGGGAAGAATCACAAAAAAAAGAACTCGAAACTCTGAAATTAAAATCTGATCTAGAAGATAGGATGAAGGGATTGGACCTAGAGGTCCAAAAAAGACTATTCGAAGAAAAAAAAACTATCGAAGAAAAGGCGACAAAAGAAGCCCAGCAATTGTATGAACTCAAATTAGCCGAAAAAGAAAAACAACTTGATGATACAAAAAAGTCCTTAGCGGAAGCACAGAGGAAGGCTCACCAAGGCTCCATGCAGACACAGGGCGAAGTTCTCGAACTTTCCATTGAAGAGCTACTATCGGTTGCCTTTCCACTTGATAATATTGAGCCTGTGCCAAAAGGTATAAACGGCGCTGACATTATCCAAGCTGTCTATACCAACGGGGGAGCGTCTGCCGGAAAAATTGCCTGGGAATTAAAGCGGACGAAGCATTGGACCGAAGAATGGGTTCAGAAATTAAAAGACGATTGCCGTGCCTGTCATGCCGATATTGCTATACTGGTATCAGAAGTATTACCTAAAGATATTGAAAGTTTCGGCCCTTATAAAGGGATTTGGGTTTGCAACTACTCAATCATCAAAGGCGTAGCCGCAATAATGCGTCAGAATCTGATAAATGTTTCGGGGGCAATGATGGCTCAACAAGGCAAAGATCAGAAAATGGAGGCACTTTATAATTATTTAACCTCAAACACTTTTGCCCAAAAGATAGAAGCGCTTGTTGAGACGTTCCTAATGATGAAAACCGATCTTGATAGAGAAAAAATTTCTTTTCAAAAACTCTGGGGAAAAAGAGAATCACAGATACTTCGCCTAACAGACAATACAGCCAAGATGTACGGCGAAATTCAAGGCATCGCCGGAGCAGCATTACCGGATATTGAAATCTTAGAGTTGAATGAAGGAAAATTAGATTTGGAGTAAACAAATAAACTTAGGTACAATCTGTACCCTGATTGGAAAAATAATAAGTACAGCTTGTACATATTCTAAGGTAGGGGGCAATTTGCTACCACCCCAAATATAATTTAAATAAAATAGTCATTCTGAGTGCAAGCGAATAATCTAGTCTTCTTCAAAGAGGCACTGTGGGCAAAGCGGACCCATAAAATGTTTAGATATACAATCTCAAATTTTACAGACCCAGTGCTTTATACAGGCACAACAAATAATATAGAGAGAGAATTTTTAACATAAAAATGGTTTGGTATAAAATTCATTTTCCGAGAAGTATCATTTATATAAACTATTATGGCTCCAATAATTCAATGCCCCAATCGAAGCAATCATTGCAGAAAATAAAATCAAAGACTGGACCAGACAGAAAAAACTAGATTTAATAAGGAAAAACAGCCCAAAAATGGAAGATCTGTATACGCAAAGCCAGATCCTTCACTCTCTTCGTTCGTTCAGGATGACTATTTAATTATAAGGAAAATATGCCTAGTTATAAAGAAATTACTATTAATCTAGCCAATGCGGCGAGGGAAATAATGCTCAATAATTTCACTTTGGATATAAAAAAAGCGTGGAAAGAAGACTCGTCGCCAGTCACAGAGACCGATAAGACAATAAATAGTCTGACGATAAATACAATCAAACAAAATTTTTCATCTTTGTAAAATGAATAATCAAACTTTTCAAACTGAATACAATCGCCTAAACCAGCAGCAAAAACTGGCGGTTGATACTATTGAAGGGCCGGTCATGGTTATTGCCGGTCCAGGGACTGGCAAAACTCAAATTCTAGCAATGCGGATTGCCAACATATTGCAGAAGACTCAAGTAAATCCGTCTAATATCTTGTGCTTGACCTTCACCAATTCAGGAGTGCAAGCGATGAAACAGAGGCTGTTGAAGATTATCGGAGCGGCCAGCTATCAGATACATGTCCATACTTTTCACTCTTTCTGTAATGAAATTATTTCGCTTTTTCCGGAAAAGTTTCTGACAGCCAAAAAGATTAATCAGCTGACCGATCTTGATCAAATATTTATTATTCAGACTATTTTATCTGAAGGAAAATACAAGCTGCTCAAACCTTTTAAGGCGCCTTTTTATTATCAAGGCTCTGTAATGAAATCGATAGGGGATTTGAAGCAAGAAAATATATCGCCTGAAAAATTCAAATATCTAATTGAACACGAACTTGAAAAGTACAATCAAATTGAAGATCTATACCACGAAAAAGGAGCACATAAAGGAAAAGTAAAAGCCAAATATCAGCAATTAGAAACTTCACTTCAGAGAAACTTAGAACTGGCCGCCATATACACTAAGTATGACGAAGTATTACAAAGTGAAGGCAAGTACGATTACTCAGATATGATCCTGTTTGTCATCAATGCTTTTGAGACAGATGATGAAATATTAGCCACATATCAAGAAAAATATCAGTACATACTTGTTGATGAATATCAGGATACTAATTCAGCCCAAAATAAAATTGTAGAAGTGCTCGGCAGCTTTTATGACGAACCAAATGTTTTTGTGGTAGGGGACGACGAACAATCTATTTTTAGATTTCAAGGAGCATCGCTTGAAAATATTTTATTTTTCAAAGATACATACAAAAGCGCTAAGACGGTTGTGCTGGAAAACAACTATCGCTCAACACAACAAATATTAGATCTTTCACGGTCTGCCATACAAAACAACACCAATCAAATCTTTTCGATAATGAATATTCCCAAAAACCTTAAAAGTCAGCGTTCCGATTTAAAGGGAGATATAGAGATTGCTGAATTCTCTCATGGTTCTGTGGAATCTTTTTTCACTGCACTAAAAATCGAAGAGATTATTAAAAAAGGTACTAAGCCCGACGAAATAGCTGTTTTATACAAGGAACATCGGGACGCCGAAGAACTAATTGATTTTTTATCAAAACTCAACATTCCTTATATTATTGAAATTGGCGGAAATGTAACAGAAGACCCCGAGATTGGAAAGATAATTACTTATCTAAAAGCTCTCAACTTTGGTGTTGAACAAACTGATAATCATATATTATTAGAAGTAATGCACTATCCGTTTTTGGGTATCTCGCCACTAGACATCTACAAAGTAGTTATCGAAGCAAGAAAACTAAAAAAGAATCTCTTCGATATCATATCCAACAATACAATTTTGGAGACTTTGGAGCTAGACGAACCGATTGCAATCAAAGAATTTACTAAGATTTTTCTTGAATGCCGACACCGCGCTAACTCGGATGTATTCGCTTCAGCATTCGAATATATAATCAACGAAACGGGCTATCTGAATTATTTGCTTACTCTCAATGAGTCAGTACACCATTTAAACCGCCTTCAATCATTTTTTGATGAAATTAAAAAGATAAATATTAAAAACAAACAAATGAAATTGTCTGGATTTCTGGCTCATCTTGATCTTCTTGTTGAGAACAATTTATCGATTAAGGAAAGAGAACTATCTGCCAATTATGAAGGGGTGCATTTAATGACGGCTCATAAGTCAAAAGGTTTAGAGTTCGAATTTGTATTTATAATAAAATGCACCGATAGACACTGGGGAAATAAAACTAAGAAAGAATTAATTAAACTGCCAAAAAGTATTCTATCTAGACAAAAGTCAGAAGAAATAGAAGATCCGTCCTTTGAAACTTTGGCCCAGCAAGAAGAGGAACGGCGTCTTTTTTATGTTGCTCTAACTAGAGCAAAGAAACAAATATTTCTTACTTTTGCAAATGCTTACGGCGAAGCAGGCAGCGCTTCATTAACAGTGCCTTCAAAATTTTTAAGCGAAATAGACTTAACACTAACGAGTAAAATTGATGTGAAAAAGTATGAAGATTTATATGACGAACGACTTAGGCTCACATTTGCACAAAAAAAATGGCATCCTTCTGAGAAATTAGAAGATTTTTTGCGGCAGTTGATTCTCGACTTCAAATTGAGCCCTACTGCTCTCAACGCGTACCTAGAATGTCCCCAAAGATTTTTTTACGACAATATTTTACGCGTTCCCAAGACAAAAGACTTCTCCCAAAGCTATGGCACAGCAATGCACAAGGCATTAGAGCTCCTGTTTAGAAAATACAAACGGGACTTCAAACTACCGTCAAAAAATGAAGTAATTGCTGATTATGAAACAGCGCTTGAGGAAGAGTTATTTTCTGAGGAAGGCTACTCTCGAGCACTTGATCAAGGCAAAGATGTTCTTACAAGGTATTACGATTTTTATAACGAAGAATGGACCAAAAAGGGGATACCGGTATCTTGCGAATACGATTTTTCCCGTCACAATGTTCATTTTAAAGATATTCCCATTACAGGAAAAATCGACCGTATTGATTTGATAGAAAAGAACAGCAGCAATGTAAAAATAATAGACTACAAAACTGCCAAACCAAAATCGCAAAACCATCTGTTAGGAAACACAAAAGAAGCCGATACGAAATATTTATACCAGGCATTTTTCTATAAACTCTTAGCGGAGACAGACCCTCTTTTCAATTGGAAAGTGGGGGAGATTGAATTTGACTTCATAGCCCCAGACAAAGATATGTTTAAGAAGGTGTCCCTTCCTGTAGACGAAGATTCGTATGCTAAATTCAAAAATATTGTTGAAGAAACCTACGATAAAATATGCAACCTAGAATTTCACCTGGACGACCAAGCTTGCAAAAAAAGCGACGGAAAATGCCAGTACTACAACATTTGCCACAGTAACCAAAACGAGCGATGAATTAAATAAGATTTATTACTTATTTAATTGCCTTACTAAAAAAATATTAGATCATAATATAATTTTGCACTGATATTTTGCTTATGGTAGAATAAAATGGACTAAGGATAAATGGAGGGTATTATTTTGTTTTTAAACTTGAATAGACTCAAAAACGTTCTCAAAAGCAGTTCTTATCGTGCTAAAAAAATTGATCAAAAAGTCAAACAAGAGCTAATTACTGAAGGTGAAGTCCATCTTAAAGAATTGCTCAAAATTGATCAAAAACTCCAACAAATTCAACAATCGACAAAGACAACTTTTTCTTTTTTTGTTCCTATGCACAACTATTGCAGAATAAGATACCAGTGGTACTACAACTGGCACGTCAAACCTTACGCAAATAAGGTTCACTATGGAGCTTTAACTATTTTTGGATCAATGTTCGTCTTATTTGCAGTATCCGGCATGACAGCCATGCCAAGCGGATCCTTTGCGACAAAAAACAAAGTCATATCACCCATTGCTGAACAAGTCGCAGAGAATGGGGCTATAACAAAGCAATTTCCCGGTTTAAAAAATGGCTCTAAAGAAATTCTCAACAAAAGAACAATGTATCAGAAGGCGTTTGATAACAATGACGGCACCGTCAAATACATCATCAGTGCAAATCCAATGCACTATAACAATAGTGGCAAGTTATATGATATCGACACGACCATTAAGAAAGACGCTAATGGTTATGAAATGCAAAAATCAATCTATCAGGCTGATATCAAAGATAATTTTAATAACAAAAAACTAATCAGTCTCACAAAAGACAAAAAAAGCTTCTCTGTGGGATTGGGCGACTTAAAATGGTCAACAGATGACGGGAAAGAACAAATAATTTCCAAACCGCAAAATACGAATGGGGTCGCCGACGGCAATGTATTAAAATTCCCGAACGCTTATGGCGAGGGATTGGACTTTTCTTACCAGACCAATGTTGTTGATATACAAAAAGAGATAGCCATTCCATCATTCGATTCTCTTCCATCACCAAAGGATGATCTAAAAGCTGATAGCAGCTTAGCTTTAGGCATGGAACTAAATCTTAATTTTGACTCCGGAATAGATATTTATATCAACAGTAATCTTTGGGATGGACAAAAAACTATTTTTGACAAGGGCGCAATTGAATTCAAAAATGGTAATTATACTTTATGGAAAATGATCGCTCCAGTTGGTTGGGATAGTAAAAAAGGTGTTGGAAAAAAATTTGAAACAGGGAAAGCCATCATTGAGAACACTAATAACGGCATTAAAATGTCGGTATTGTTTTCTTATAAATGGCTAAAAGATGCTAATTATCCGGTTAAAATTGATCCGAATACATATTACGGAACTACAAATGACGGATATGTTTATGGATATGAAAGTGACTACCCCGCTACCAGATCAAGTTCAGCTGGGGGGAGTTATACTTCAAATAATAATAATTATGTAGGTCAAGGTTGGGATGGATCAGACTATTTTGTAACAAGAGGATTTTTGGAATTTAATACTTCCGGGATCGGTAATAGTAAAAATGTAACAAAAACTAATTTATACATGAAAATGGATGGAACAAATAGTTTGCTCGATACAAATTTTGATTTAAAGATACACAAGTACGATTGGACTAGTCCAATAAGTGAAGGAAACGCTGAGGCAAATTATGATGGAGCATTAGCAAGCACTCTTGATGCTTTATGGAAAAATACGGCAGATATTAGTGGTGATACTTATTATGCATCAAATGACTTGGATCCTACTTGGGTCAGCAGGACAGGGATCACGAGATACGCTTTGATGTCAAACAGAGATTTAAGTAATGCCACTCCTTCAAACAATGAGTATATTGTCCTATATTCTCAAGAAGCAGCTGCGGACTATCGTCCTTACTTAGAGGTAACCACCACAATTATAGGTACGCCGGTTACCAGATATTGGATCGCAAACGGAGACGGCTCATATAACTGGAATGACACGGCCAATTGGTCAGATATTGATGGTGGAAATGGCGGAAAAAGCGTACCAACCGATATAGATACAGCCATATTTACTGGAACAAGAACCGGTGATTTGACAATTGATACTGCGGTTTCGGTGGACACGCTAGATATTCAATCTGGGTATATAGGCAATATCACACAAGGAACTAATACTATAACTACATGGTCGTCATTTAATTTAATTGGAACAAACTTAACCTTAGGCGCTAGTATTTCAAATAACGGGAATATGACAATTGGTTCCGGTAAAACCGTCGATTTGAACAGAAAAAACTTAAGTGTTAGCGGAACTTTTTCCAATAATGGAACGTTAAAGTTGACTGGCGATGAAACGGTCACTTTAACAAATGATGCAACCCACGGAACGGTTGAGTATACGGCGACATCCGGGTCAAGGAATATACCAAATTTTGTGTATAATAATTTAAAAATCAATGGCAGTGGCGGAGTATACACAGTCACAAATGGAGTTCCAATCACCTGTAACGGAACCCTTACTATTGCAGACGGAACATTAAGTATCGGAATTATCGCAAGTTTAACGGCCGGAAATACAACCATCTCTGGAACGTTAACCATGAATCTTCAAAGTAGTCTTACAGTAAAAGATCTTACTCTTTCTGCTGGGGGAGTATTGAACGGTGGCAGCGATAACGACACCAGTGGCATTCGAGTAAGTGGTAATTGGGATACAAGCGCCGGCACATTCAACAAAGGTGCTTCATGTGTCCACTTAAACCCAGGAGCTGGGAATACCTCGACGATTAATCAGTCAGGCAGCATATCGTCTCCTTATTCCAACCCATTTTACTTACTAAAGATTGTATCCGGAACAGTCACTCCGTTAAGCAATATTCAAACAAAAGGTGTGATTAACTTTGCTACCTTCTCCTTCGCAAGCACCGCTTATAATTTAAGAATTGACTTATCTTCTCCAAAACCCAGCTATAATTTTGTAAATGATTCCACATTCACAAAGGGAACAGGCGCCGTAATATTCGCTTCCGACGGGGCGACTGGGGTTACAAAAAATGCTAACTTGAACGGCACTACTGCTAACATAGATTTTGGAAATCTAGAGATTGGAACTGATAGTGTTGGTGGCGCGGGCGCTGATAATACAACAATCACACTTGGGACCATAACCACCGTGACCGCAACAAATATTACGACTTCTGCTGTGGGAGCAACGACAAATGGGTTAGGTAGAATTATAATAGGTGATAAAACATTAAATGTTAGCGGTGACTTTAGTAATCGCGCGGCGGTGTGCAGTTCGATAACTGATTCTTCTGGACAATTCGGCACTTATGGAACCGTTAATTTTACAGGAACTTCGGCTGATTCGACATTGACGACCTCGGGCGGAACAACGGTAGATTCTGGAGCAAATCTAGATAGTTGCGATTTTCTAGTCTTAACGGTGAATAAATCGGGAAGAAAATTAATTGTAAACGGAAGCTTGGATGTTGATTATCAAATGACTTTAACCGCTGGAACTCTGGATCTTTCAAATAATCCCAAAGTATATATTGCTGAATCTGTTTCTATTTCTGACGGTTTTATTTGGACAAAACAGACTAATGGGACCGTGACAAGCTTTAATGGGACGACAACTTTAACTGATAGCAATGTCGCTAAGCAAGATTTAGGTGCGGTTGAGCTAAATGGAACATCGTTAACTATGGGTTCTTCGGTCAAAGTTTCAACTATGACCGTGACAGCCGGAACCTTTGGTTTGGGGGCAAATACATTGACCTTGGCTGGAACAGGATCGGCGGCTACAGTATTTTCCAATTCTGGAACCTTAAGCATGGGAACTTCAACAGTACAATATTCAGCTATCAATTCAGGGGGGAATGTAAATGTATTAACGGCGCCTTACAAAAATTTACAGATATCCGGGGCTGAAACTTATGATTTAGCAGCTAGTTTAACTGCTGCGAATGCATTGACTGGAAATTTAACAATTGATACCGGAGCAATACTAGCTACAACTGCGAGTAATTACAATATTACGGCGGTGAATTTTACTATTAATGGCACACTAACGGCCAACGCCTCGACAATAACAGCCAGTGGCAACTGGGACCATTCCGCCGGCACATTTACCCGCGGGACAAGTAATGTCGTGCTGACCGGTGCCAGTGTTACTTTAAATACCGGAGGCAGTGGCAAGCGATTTACAAATCTAACAGCCATCACCGCAGGGCAAACTGTCACGCTGTCTAATAGAACTGATATTGAAGGTACTTTTACTGTAGGCAGTACATCTGGAAGCAAAGTTACTATTACGAGCAGTGGTCCTCAGATCATGGACTACTACAGCGAGACCAGTCCTCTAGTTTTAAATCGTACTCATGATGTCGGATACAACATTACCGGAGTTGCTACATATTTTATGTTCGGCAGTGATGGCAGTATTCCGGGCGGAACTTATGAAACCTTAGTAGTCAGAAGTGATGCCAGCGCCACAGTGACTATGTTGGGGGCTATTACAACCACCGGTTACTTACAAGTAAACAGCACTGTAACTGGCGCTACTACGACTCTAGATACAGGCGGATATAATTTGACGATTGGCAATTTCTTTAAAATCGGCCATGACACTGCATCTAATAATATGTATGGCAAATTAAAATGCAACGGTTCGATTATTTCAGTTACTAATTTGCTTCGTGAAAATAATTCAGATGGTAATCTCAATGAAATAGACGCCGATACATCAGAGATTCGAGCCGGACGGGAATTGGAGCTTTATGATGTATTTACAAAAGATCAATCAACGGTCGTGATGAATGGAACTGCGGGCAATAACCGAATTATCTCGACCGGCAATGCTTTTAACAATCTGACTTTAAATAACACGGTTAGTAATTCATCAGGCGACGATGTAATCCCGAGCGAC
>JBBQQK010000001.1:0-48334 GCA_038216025.1 Patescibacteria group bacterium | reverse complement strand
TTCCTGATACCGCTGTTTGTTTCGAATGTCGACTGAACGAAAATCAATGCCACTTAAAAAATAATCGCCCTTGTCTTGGACCTGTCACTAGAAGCGGTTGCAATAGTGTTTGTGTAAACGGAGGGGAAGCATGCTTGGGTTGCCGCGGACCAATAGAACAAGCCAATTTTAAAAAACTTCGACAAGAATTAAACCGCACCGGTTACGATGATCAAGAAATCGACAATCTCTTAACGATATACGGCGATTACGAAAAAGAACATAAAAAACTAATACGAAAATAGGACAAAACATGCCCAAGAAACTCAATCTTGCTGATTATTTGATCATTTTTCAGATAGCTTTGGGGATTATTTTTCTAATTATTAGCCTGGTAACTGGTGGATATTTTGGTGACTCCGTAGGCTTTATATTTTACTTGTTTGTCATTACTTTCATTGTCACAATAATTCTAGCTACTACAAAAAAGCAAAACGCTAAAAAAACCGGTATTCAAATTTTAATAAATATTTTGGCTTTTATTTTTATCAATTTTTCATTAGGTATAAACAACTTTATTTAGAGGTAATAATTCAGATGTCAGAAAATGCAGTTCCCAAAATTGAAGGTCACGCCGCTTTTTACGCTCATTTAAGAAATGGAAAAGTGGACGAAGCTAGAATAATCGGACTTGAAAACGACCGTTTTGTTGAAAAAATTTTATTCGGGCGCAAATATTACGAAGCCCCCATCATCACCTCCCGTATTTGCGGTCTTTGTCCAACTATCCACAACGTAACTGCAACTCGGGCAATAGAAGCAGCTTGCAGCATTACTCCATCCAAGCAAACAGTTGAGCTAAGAAAGTTAATGCTGTGCGGCCAGATGATTCAATCTCATGCCCTGCATCTCCATCTTTTGGTGCTTCCTGATTTTGTAGGAGTCAGTTCATCTTTTGAATTGCAAAACTCTCATCCTGATCTTTTTGGCAATGCGATCAATCTAAAGAAATTTGCCGATAAAATTATCGAAAAAATAGGAGGGAGAGCAGTCCACCCGGTATCTTCAGTTCCAGGAGGATTTAAGAAGAAACCGGCGAAACAAGATTTCAAAGAAATACTTAAAGATATTGATGGCATCAAGGAAATAGCCAAAAAAACAGTTTCGCTCTTCAATAGTTTCAAGTACCCGGAGGTGAGCCGGGAGCTGATATTTACCGGGCTCTACGATTCTGATGAATATGCCTACTATGACGGCATGGTCAAAACCAGCGCGGGCAACCTGTTCAAAGCATCTAGCAACAGAGATTATATATACGAGGAACTCAGACACTACACAAGAGCCAAATTCGCCACGCTTCAAGGTAAAGAAATGATGGTTGGAGCCATGGCCAGAATCAACCTGGGGCGTCGGCACCTGCACAAAGAGGTTAAGGATTCTATCGTTGAGTTAGGCATAAAGAAATATTTTGATAATCCATTTGACAATATCATCGCACAAGCTCTAGAAAACTATCACTTCGTATTAGAAGCAGAGAAAATCTGCCGATACTTTCTAGAAGAAGGCGTTGATCTGCACGACCCAATTAAACTACCGAACACATATGGTGTTGGCAGCGAAGCTTGCGAAGCACCTAGGGGAATACTGTTTCACCATTATGAATTAGATGAAAACGGCTACATCATAGGTTGCAACATTATAACACCGACTGTTCAAAACATGCCGGCAATGGAATTTGACATGAAAAAGCTTTCTCCTGTTATTGGAGGAATGAAAAAAGAAGAGAGGGATCAAATTATTGAAATGCTAGTTCGAGCATATGATCCTTGTATTACATGCGCCACGCATTAATTGGAGAATAAAATGATAGAAAAAGATCAAGTTTATAAGCATTCCAAAAAAGGCACTTTATACAAGATAATAGGAACAGGAAAGCACACCGAAACACTTGAGGACCTTGTCATTTATGAATGCCTATACGATAATAAAATATCAAAATTATGGTGTCGTCCTTCGTCTATGTTTAACGATACTGTAGAGTTGAATGGCGCAAAAGTAAAAAGATTTCAGTTGATTGAAAAATAAATTATGTCTTTCCTTATCCAAACACAACAGCTAACCAAGTATTACTCAAACGGCAAAGTAAAAGCCTTGCATGAGTTAGATTTGGAAGTAAAAGAGGGCGAAGTTTTCGGCTACATTGGTCCGAATGGAGCAGGCAAGACTACTACTATCCGTTTACTCCTTGACCTTATAAGGCCAACTAAGGGCACAGCCAAAATTTTTGGTTTAGATATAAACCAAAAATCAGTAATAATTAAGCGAGACTTAGGCTTTTTACCGGGAGAAATTTATCTTCAAGAAAATATTACAGGCAAGCAATGTATCAATTATTTCGCTGGCTTTAAAAAAGAAAAGGCAGACAAAAAATACCTAAAACATCTTCTAGACCGTTTTGGGCTAGATATCGACAAAAAAATAAAAGATTACTCCAAAGGCAACAAACAGAAGCTAGCCATAGTTCTGGCTTTTATGCACAAACCTAGACTTCTAATACTTGACGAACCGACCTCTGGCCTTGACCCCCTGAACCAACAAGAATTTTATTCGCTAATAAAGAGCGTAAAAGCAGACGGGGCAACAGTTCTTTTATCAACTCATCTTTTATTCGAAGCAGAAAAAGTATGCGATAGGGTAGGAATTATCAAAGATGGAAAATTGTTGGCTATTGAAAAGATTGACGACTTTAGGGAAAAAAACATAAGAATCATCAACCTTGAGGTGGGCGAAACTATTCCGCTGGAATCCTTAAAATCGATCAAGGGCATCAGGAAAGTCACAAGAACAACAACTGGCTACAATCTGGTCTCTTCTGGCAAAAACGGTCAAGTTATCAAAGAATTGGCTCGATTTGGAGCTGATGACTTTAAGATAAACGAACCGTCCCTAGAAGATATATTTTTACATTTTTATAAATGAAGATCATGATAAACTTAATTATTCAAAAACTCAAAGAACAAAAAAACGGTATTATTTATTACGCCTTAGGCTTATTTGGCTACACTTGGCTTATGGTTAGCATGTTTCCCTCCATGAAAGCCGCAAACATGGAGCAATTGACCGAATCAATGCCCGAAGAATTCATGAAATTTTTTGGCGGGGCAGAGGGATTCACCGCTTACTCGACAATAGAAGGATTCTTGTCGATGGAATACTTATCATTATTTTTCGTTTTGATCATCTCATTTTACTTTGCCGCTTCTGCCGGCTCTGCCATTGCTGGTCAAATCGAAAAAAAACAATCGACTTCGACTTATCTCATCCGATTTCACGAACTAATTATGTTCTTGGTCATGCGATTGTAACCTTATTTTATTCAGCGCTTTTAGTGGTTTCGAATGTTTTTGCCATATGGGCACTTTGCAACATTTACGATGTCGATATGAAAAGATCAGGATTGGTAGCGTTTTCAATAATTGCTACCGCCTTCATATGGGCCTTCTACGGAATTTCTATATTTCTTTCATCGCTCTTTAGATCGAAATTATCCGTTGTGTTATCTACCGTTGTACTAGTTATTGGTTTTTTTGTCTTCTCATCATTATCAAACGTAGTAGAAAAACTTAGAGACTTCGACCACTTTTCTTTGTTCTACCTCTATACACCACAAAAAATATTACAGTCAGGCGAGTACAGTCTTAATCATCTTGTAATCTTGATTGCGATAGCATTAGCAGGCATCTTGAGTTCGATATACCTATTCAATAAAAAGGATCTTTCCTAGCTCAGGCAAAGATACGCCAAAGGGCAATCACCATCATCAAACAATGCCAATAATTACCCTAAACACCACAAACGAATTCATCATGATCTCTAATAAATTCTAAATTTTCTTTAGCTTCTTTTTCACTTATTTTCGAAAGAGCACGTCCATCGTGCATTAGGATCCAATCTCCAACTGAAACATCTGGAGCCAGTGTTATATCAGCATGAAATTCTTCTTTTTCATATTCAAAATAAGCTTGATTGCCCTCTATTTTTAAAATTTTTCCTGGTATCGCTAAGCACATGTGGGCTCCTTTAGATCAAAAGATCATTAAAGATATTACGTGCGCATCAGATAATAAAACTCTAATGCGCACTGAAATATCATCGAACAAATTAAGAGCAAATATGGGCAGCCAAATCGACTAAGCGACAAGAATAGCCCCATTCGTTATCGTACCATCCGATAACTTTACCTAAATTTCCGCCTATAACCTGAGTAAGCGGCAGGTCTACGGTAGTCGAAGAGGTTGATTTGCGTAAATCAGAAGAAACAATCGGCTCATCAGTTACGGCAATAATAGTCTTATAGTGACCCTCGGACGCCTCTATGAATAATTTGTTTATCTCCTCAATAGATGTTTCGCGTTTGAACACAATAGTTATGTCTGACAAGGAAACTACTGGTGTTGGGACGCGAATAGCCAAACCTTCGAAATTACCCTTTAATGGTGGAATTATTTTATAAGCTGCCTTGGCGGCTCCTGTCGAAGTAGGAACTATATTACAAGCACCCGCTCTAGCTCGTCTCAAATCATCATGGGGACCGTCTACCAAATTCTGATCCGCGGTATACGAGTGAACGGTCGTCATTAAAGACTTCTCGATGCCGATATTATCCTCAAGCACTTTCATGATTGGCGTGATGCAATTTGTCGTGCAAGAAGCGTTAGAAACAATAGCCTCTCCTTGGTATTGGTCTGCATTAACACCTATAACGTACATAGGAGTATCATCTTTTGGCGGCGCAGACATTACAATTTTTTTTGCTCCCGCATCAATGTGTGGCTGAGCTTTTTCTTTTGTTAAAAAGATGCCAGTCGCTTCTATTACAACATCGATATCCAGCTCTCTCCAAGGTAAATTTGAAGGATCCTTTTCTGAATAAAAGTGGATTCTCTTGTTATCAACAATAAGATCACCTTCATCGTATCCAACAGTTTTTTCATAGACTCCATAGCAAGTATCGTATTTCAAGAGATGAGCCAATCCTGAGATTTCCCCTAAATCATTGATTGCAACTAACTCCATGTCATTACGATCTAATACAATCTTCGCAGCCGCGCGCCCAATCCGGCCAAAGCCATTAATGGCTACTTTCATTTTGCCCTCCAAAATTACAATAATTTATGTTAATAATGTGCTATTTTGCTTTAAAGCTTTTCCCTTGTTGCCATATTTGGCAAATTTTAATAAACTCAGCTGATCTTAAGCTTGCGCCGCCCACAAGCAATCCATCTATCTCTGGCCTTGCAACAAAATTGGCAGTATTTTTTGAGTTTACACTTCCACCGTAGAGAATGGGTGTCTCGGTTCTTACAATCGCTCTAAGCTCTGTAATAACTTTAGCCGCATACTCCGGCGGAGCTTCCAGTCCAGTTCCGATAGCCCAGACAGGCTCATAAGCTACAATGATATTCTTTAAATATTTAACCGGTACATGCAATAAAGATTGTTTGAGCTGATTTACTGGTTCTTCTGGATATTTAAGTGATTTTTTTCTCTCTCCAACGCAGATAATAGGAATGAGACCAGTTTTAAGGGCGGCGATGACTTTTTCGTTAACATCAAAGTCTGTTTCGCCAAAATGCTCTCTTCTTTCAGAATGTCCGATGATTACATGACTGGCTAAATCTTTAATCATAGAAGGGGAGACTTCCCCCGTATAAGCCCCTTCCGGCTCATAAAACATATTCTGTGCCCCCAAGGATATTCTTCCTTTCCCCAGAACACTCGCGACTTCCGATAGCCAGATCATTGGAGGACAGAGTACTATATCAACGCCTTCCATTGAACAAACCGCATTTCTTACCGTCATCGCCAATATATGCGCGTCTGCCGCGTTTGTGTGCATTTTCCAATTGGCAATCACTACCGGTCTTGGCATTATCCCTCCAAAATTCTACAGCTTTAATATAAAAATTATAAGAATCTTTGACCTTTGACCTTATTATACAACGCTACAATCTCTTTTGCTAGTTTTTCGGAATCATGATATAGAGGGTCTTTTTCATTAACAATATCTGCTCGCACAATATTACATCCTAATATTTCAGAGTTGTCAGAAGTGATGTTGTTAACACCTCCTAACTTTGTCGCATCCTCGCTTATCTTGATGATTTTATTGTTGACAAGGACAAAATTAAACAACTGAACTTTGCTATGATCAAATATTGCTTTAATATGCTTTTTTACCGTGTATCCCTCGGTCTCACCTCGCTCAGTTGAACAATTGCAAATGTAAAATTTTGCTGCATTTTTATTCGATTTTATCGCACTCAAAATGTCCTTGATTAACAGATTGGGAATGACGGATGTATAGAGACTTCCTGGACCCAATATAATAATCTGCGCTTCGGCAATAGCTTCAATTGACTTGCTATATCCTTTAACATTGTTCTTATTTAAATATACTTTGCTAATACTTTTGCCTGCCTTAGGAATTTTGTCCTCACCGCATACTTTTTGTCCATCCAAATAACGGGCGCATAAATCAACTTTTTCCAAAGTTGCAGGCAACACTTTGCCCGCTGTTTTGAATATTTCAGTCGTTGACTCAACCGCCTTTTCGAAAGATTCAAAATACTCAGAAAGGGCCGTTATCCAAATATTTCCCAGAGTATGCCCGGAGAATGGACTACTACAATCTTTGAAACGGAATTCCATCACTTTTGAAACCAGTTCTTCGTCAAAAGCTAATGCAGAAATGCACTTTCGAATATCACCCGGAGGCAAAATATCAAATTCCTTGCTGATTATTCCCGACGAAGCTCCCGTATCTGTAACTGCCACTATTGCGGATATTCGATTTGAATACCTTTTTAAGCCCCTTAACAGGTTCGACAAGCCAGTGCCGCCGCCAATAACGACAACCTTCAATTCTCCCCCGACATGACGGCGATAGTCGGAGGGCTCATAGCATAAATTCTGCCACCATTTATTTAAAAAATTGGCCATCCTTATTTAAACATTCCCTTCTCATGTAATTTTCTATAATAACTAATAGCAAAGCGATGGGCTTCATCTCGAGCAGATACGATTATATCGATCAGATCCTTATTGTTATTAACAAATTTAGCAATAAATGCATCCGAATAATGTAATTCATTCTTATCTCTTTTCGCCCCCTTCGCTATTGAAACAGAGGGGACCGGAGTAACATTTTTCTTAGTTACTTCTATAGCCACCTTTAGATGATTTTCTCCACCGTCAATAACAATCAAGTCTGGCAATCGCCAATCATTTTTAAACCTTCTCTCCAGAACCTCTTTTAGCATTGCTAGATCATTAGGCAATTCATCGGTATATTTTATTTTAAATCGCCTATATTCGTCAGCCGCTTTTTTACCATTTTCAAAAACAACCATCGCGCCGACGGCATATTTTCCGCTTATATTGGAAATGTCATAACATTCAATTCTTTTGAAAATCAAGGTGGATCGATTGAAAACATCATCTCGCAATCCGATGGCAACGTCTTTCAAATGATCCAATGCGGCTAATTTATCCCTAATCAAAGCCGCTTGTTCAAATCTCCTGCCCTTAGATAGAAGTCCCATCCTTTTGTCCAAATCAACAATTACATCTTTTTTTCTACCCTTGAGAAAACTTTTTAGATAATTTATATTCTTTTGATATTCCTGCTGACTAACCCAGTCAACGCATGGGGCGGTGCAGACTCTTATATCTCCGTAGATGCAAGGGCGCCCTTTTTTTCTATAGGTATTGAATTTTGTTTTTGAACAATCTCTATAAGGAAATATTTTTCTTAAAAAATGCAATGATTTTTTAAGAAGCAGACCAGCAGGATATGGACCGAAATACTCCGCTTTCCTGTCCTTTAAATCAATGTTCTTATATCTTATCAAGTCTATCTTTGAATACTTGTTGCTCAAATCCTTTTCGGCCAAAGATCCTGGCTGCAAACCTTTGACAGGTTTAGTAATTCCCACAACCAAGAAAGACTTATCGTCTCTCAGCCTGACATTATATTTTGGCTTTAGCCGATTTATCAGATTGGCTTCTAAAATAACTGCTTCAATTTCGCTATCAGTTTCTATATATCTGATATCTTTAGCAGCTTCTACCATAATGTCAATTGCAGGACCTCTGCCTAACTCTTTCAAAAAATAGGATTTTATTCTACTTTTCAAGTTTTTGGCTTTTCCCACGTATAAAATATCCCCGTGCTCATCAATAAACTGATAAACGCCCGGGGAAGTTGGCATCTGCTTGGCAATTTCAATAAGATTATTCATTTAGAATTTTTTCAATATTTTCTATAGGCACTATTGTACTACTGTTTTTAGACATGTCAATAACTTCTATGCCTCCAGCCTCTAATGATTTGCCTGAAACAATCAGTCTGATTGGACAGCCTACTAGGTCTGCTTCTGCGAACTTTTGACCTGCAGACAACTCTCGATCATCGTACAATACCTCAAACTTTGGTCCAAGTCTTTCATACAACGAATCAGCAATATCATTTTTATTCAAAGATATAATATGAATATCGAAAGGCGCTACTTCTTTCGGCCATACCATTCTGTTTTTAGCGTTGTCATACATTATCTCCACCACAGAGCCGAGACACCTAGTAATTCCGAGGCCATAACAACCCATGACAGGATATTGCTCTTTGCCTTCATTGGTTATATATTTGCAGCCAATTTGCTCAGCAAAAGTAGTACTAAGAGGGAAGATGTTGCCGACTTCAATCCCGTTTGAAACCAGAATTTCACCGTCACAATTTGGGCATTTATCTCCAGCTTTGAATTGTGCAATTTCTTTGTTTTGAGCAAAATCACATTTATTACAATAATAAATCTCATCTTCTCCCTGAGGAGTAAGCAACTGAAACTCGTGGGAGAATTCAGAAAAAACACCGCCAGAGGCTTCAACAATTTTAACTTCAAGCCCGAAGCGTCCGAAAATTTTTAGGTACACTTTCTTTGATAGTTCATAGAATTTTTCAAAATCTTCCTCTCCGTCATGAAAACTATACATATCTTTCATGATAAACTCCCTGCCCCGCAGCAGACCTGACTTGGCTCTGGCTTCTTTTCTGAATTTTGTCTGAATTTGATAAACAGCTTTCGGCAAGTCTCTGTATGAAGAAATAACCCCTTTGGCTAAAGTTACAACCTGTTCCTCATGAGTAGGACCAAGGGCCAATTCCTTGCCATTTTGAGTCTGAATCTTATATAAGATTTCTTCCATTTTTTCCCAGCGTCCGGTTTCGGAATATATTTCTTTCGGTTGGAGAACATTCATCAAAAGTTCCTGTCCACCAATCGAGTCCATCTCCTGTCTGACGATATTCTGTATTCTCTTTATCACACGCAGACCCAAAGGCAATAGTGCATACGCCCCTGCCATCTGCTTTTCAACAAAGCCAGCCCTTATCAGATAAGAAGCGTTAATAGAATCAGCATCTGACGGAACCTCTTTTCGTGTTTTATAGAAAAGATGTGATTGTTTCATACAATAGTCCTATTTTTACTTAGCAATCAGTCTTGCAATGTCGCGGTAGGTGATAGCAATTATTAACAATATCAATAGAGCAAATCCTGCCGTGTGAATTATGTTTTCAATTTTCTCTTTTACTATTTTTTTTCCAAACAGCTTTTCTAAGAGAATGAACAAGATTCTTCCGCCGTCCAAAGCAGGGAAGGGTAGAATATTAATTAAAGCAAGATTTATGGATAGAAGGGCTACGAATTGTAAAAGCACCATTGCTCCCGCCTTAACTGCCAAGCCGGTATATACGTAAATGGCCACTGGCCCGCCTACTTCTTCGGATACTTGGCCCTTAGACAACAAGTTTTTGAAGAAACCTGTTAAAAATTGTCCTGTTAACTTCGTAATATCGTAAGTTTCGCGCAAAGCTACATAGGGGGCCTTGTACCATGGAACTCTGACTACCGACTTCTCTACAATACTCACCCCTAAAGGCGCCTCGTTTTTACCAGAAAGAAAAACTTCTTTTTTGATCTCTTGGTTTTCCCTTTTAACAACTATATATACCGATTGATTTTTGTGATTCGAAGTAAATGCGGATAAATCTTGGGCGGATTTGAATTCTACCACTTCTTCGCCGAAAATTCCCTTGAGGGCCACATCGTTAGGTTCCAAACTGGCCGCTTCGGCAGGCGAATCTTTGGCGATATCTGCGATTATAATTTCGGAACTTAATTTTTTACCAGGAATACTATCGGCAGTTGAAACTATGGGTGACATTCCTACCATAAAACCAATGGTTAAAAGCAGCCAGGCCAAAACTAGATTCATCACAACCCCAGCAATTGAGATTATGAATCTTTTACCTGGTTTTTGATTTTCGAAAGCCCTTTTATCATTTGACGCCTCTAGCTCTCCCAGCATTTTTACGTAGCCACCGAGAGGTATTAAATTGATCGAATACTGTGTCTCGCCCTTTTTCTTAGAATATATTCGGGGAGGAAATCCGATAGCAAATTCTTCCACTTTTACATTGGCTTTTTTGGCGGCTATAAAGTGGCCTAACTCATGTACGATTACAAGAATACCGAGAACTACTATGAAAGCTATTATTGTTAAAAACATGTTTGCCTATCGCTTATTGCTATTGTAAATTATATCTTCATTAATTCGCTCTCTTTGTCGAGAACGATCTTGTCTATGTCTTTATTTCTCTCAGAGATAAGCTTGTTAAGGCTTTCCTCCGCGCCATACTTATCGTCTTCGGTCACTTCCTTGCTTTTAATCCCAGCCTGGACCTTGTTCCAAGCTTCGCTTCTTATATTCCTCAAATTTACTTTGGCCAGTTCTCCGCTTTTTTTAACTTGAGTTACAATTTCTTTTCTTCTCTCTTCTGTCAAAGGAGGCAAAATTAAACGAACTTGAGTTCCATCGTTGACTGGAGATAAGCCCAAATCAGAATTTCTGATTGCCGTTTCTATGCTACCCAGAGAGTTTCTATCCCAAGGTTTGATTGCGATTATAGTTGATTCAGGAACAGAAATTGAGGCCACCTCTTTTAAAGAAGAGGTAGAGCCATAATAGCTAACTCTTATTCCATCTAAAATTGCAGGGTTGGCCCTGCCTGTACGAATTTTGGATAAGTCATCTCGGAGAACAGAAATGGCCGAATCCATTTTAGGTTTAGTTTCTTGGATTATCGTGTCTACCATATACTCCTATTCATTAATAGGAACTAAAACGAATCATTGTTTAGTTCTATTTTTATAATATCAGTTTACTTGCCTAATTCAAATCTCGCAATTTTTGAAATAACTAGATTTTCGCCAATTTTGGCGATATTATCTCTTAAAAGTTCTTCTATGGTTAGGTCTTCGTTCTTTACAAAAGGTTGTTTCAAGAGGCAAATTTCTGAAAAATATTTGTTCATTTTACCTTCAACAATCTTCTCGACAATGTTTTCTGGCTTACCCTGGGCTTTTACTTGTTCGATAAAAATATTCTTTTGTTTTTCAACTTCTTCTTGAGGAACCTCTTTTTCTGAAATATACTGCGGATCAACGGCTGCCACGTGCAGTGCAATGTCATGAACAAAGGCTTTAAACTCTTCGTTCCTTGCCACAAAATCAGTTTCAGACAAAACCTCAACCATAGCGCCTATTTTACCTTCGCCGTGAATATAAGTGTCAATTAATCCAGACTCAGTCGCTCTAACTGATTTTTTCTCAGCTTTTGCGGCACCCTTTTGTCTTAGGATCTCAATTGCTTTGTTCTCATCTCCATTTGCTTCAACCAATGCCTTTTTGCATTCCATCATGCCTAAACCGGTTTTAGCTCGAAGCTGAGCGATCTCTTGGGCTGTTGTTCCCATATTAGCTCCTTAGTACATAAATTATAATCTAAATGAATTAAATAATTATTGGATTATCCAACAAATTTACTCTTTTTTAGCTATCGATTTGCTTTCTTTGATTGCTTCTGACATAACGCGACAGAATAGATCAACTGATTTTGTCGCATCGTCATTAGCTGGGATAGGGTAAGCAATATTTGTTGGGTCCGTGTTGGTATCGACGATTGCGATAACCGGCACTTGCTCATTAATAGCTTCTTTAAGAGCAATAATCTCATCATGAGCACTCAAAACAAACAAAGCATCCGGTTTTCTGTCCATGCTGATCAAACCACCTAGCGTTTTTTCTGCTTTTTCTACGCCTTTTCTCAATCGAGACAATTCTTTTTTAGACATCGCATCCATTGCCCTTGTATCCCCAAGAAGTTCTTTGTTTTTTTTGAATTTATTTACCGCAGCTTTAATGGCTGTGAAATTTGTAAGAGTACCGCCTATCCAGCGATAATTAGTATATGGCATGCCACACTCAAGTGCTGCCTTTTTAATAATATCTGCTGTTTGCTTTTTGGACCCGATGAATAAAATCATCTTGCCTTTAGAAACAATCTCTTTGGCATAGTTAACTGACTTTTCTAAATTTTCCGCTGTTTTTTCCAAATTAACTACATGAACTCCGGATTTGGCCATAAAAATATATGGATCCATTTTGGGATGCCACCTAGATGTTCGGTGACCAAAGTGAGCGCCTGCGTCTAACATTTCACGAAGAGTTGGCAATTTAGCCATAGTTTAAGTTTCCTTTCATTTTAAAACATAGGTTTAACGGCACCTATTAAGATACGGCGCTTCAACCTAGGCTAAAATAAATTTGTTAATAAATACTAATTCTTTTTTACTACCGTTTCACACCCTTTTGAATCAAAAGGAAAGAATTTTGAGAGAAACGTGATTATTTACTTCCGCCTGAGCGTGAAGCAGATTGCTTAAATCTTTATTAGACTAACATAAAATTGATCATTTGACAATATCATTGATTTGTTTTAATAATAAATTACTACGTCGCTAAAAAGTTGACCTAACCAACAAATTATGATATTCTATCAAGGTAAATAAAAGGAAAAAGATGAAAGAAGGAATTCACCCAACATACAATAAAGATGCAGTCGTTAAGTGCGCATGCGGAGCAACATATACGATTGGCTCAACAGAGTCTAATTTTAGTGTTGAAATCTGTGCTGCTTGCCATCCGTTCTATACAGGCAAACAAAAACTTCTCGATGCTGCAGGACGAGTTGATAAATTCAGAGCTCGTATCGCTGCTGCACAAAAGAGCAAAGATGCTACTATCAAAAAAGAAGTCGTTCCAACAGAAGCAAAAAACGACAAATAGCTAAATTTATATTTAAGCCAGCTTTAAAATACTTTAATTTTTAGCTGGCTTTTTGTAATAATGATATTGTAACAAAACAATTAATTAATATTTCATCATGAATGATCGTCTCCAAAACATTTTAAAACACTACAAAGAGCTTGATCAAATACTGCATCGTCCCGATGCTTCTCAAGAAGAGCTTACAAAGGCAGCAAAGGAAAAATCGGATTTAGACGAAATGGCAAAAAATATCGAGCGTTATTTTAATGTACAAAGAAACATCAAAGAAAATAAAGAAATAATCGCCACAGAAGA
Source organism: Patescibacteria group bacterium (assembly GCA_038216025.1). GTDB lineage: Bacteria > Patescibacteriota > UBA1384 > XYA2-FULL-43-10 > 1-14-0-10-43-13 > JBBQQK01. Next base: position 34,811 of record JBBQQK010000001.1, on the reverse strand, counting down.
CGACGAAGAACTAAAAGAAATCGCCTCGATAGAGCTAGGGGATTTAGACGAAGAAAAAAATAAACTTGAGGTTGCACTAAAATTATCTCTTTTGCCACAAGACATAAATGATAAAAAAAATGTAATTGTGGAAATAAGACCGGCTGCCGGAGGAGAGGAGTCGGAATTGTTTGCGGCAGAAATATTCAGAATGTATAGCCGATATGCAGAATCACAAAGCTGGAGAATCGAAATACTGGCATCCCAGACCTCGGGCATAGGTGGTATCAAGTCTATCAGTTTTCAAATCCAAGGCGAGAGGGTTTATTCCAAGATGAAATATGAAAGCGGTGTTCATCGCGTTCAAAGAGTGCCTGAAACTGAAAAATCAGGTAGAGTTCATACTTCCACTATAACTGTTGCCGTTCTAGCAGAAGCTGAAGAAGCAGAAATTGAGATTAAACCAGAAGAAATCAGAATTGATGTTTTCAGAGCGTCCGGCCCAGGTGGACAGTCGGTAAACACCACAGATTCGGCAGTCAGGATAACACATTTGCCATCAGGAATTGTAGTCTCATGCCAAGATGAAAAAAGCCAACTAAAGAACAAAGCAAAAGCACTAAATATTTTAAGGGCCAGGCTTTTAGATGCAGAACAAGAACGCCTCGCCAAAGAAAGAGGGGACGCTCGCCGTTCGCAAATTGGAACCGGCGATCGTTCGGAAAAAATTCGCACTTATAATTTTCCGCAAGATAGAGTGACCGATCATCGAATCAATCAATCTTGGCATTCACTTCCGAAGATAATGATGGGCGAGATAGAATCAATTCTTGATGCACTTGCGACCGAAGATCAAGCCAGAAAATTAGCCGCTACTACGGAAATTTAAACTACCATGAATATTGGCGAATTATATAAGATCGGAACATCCCAATTAGAAAAAGCGGGAATCAAGACCAGCGCAGTCGATGCAAGAATACTTCTCAAACAAGAATGTCGCATAACGGAGGCATTTTTGTTGTCTCATCCGGAATATGAACCATCGGAAAGCCAGATTTTAAAATTCCAAAAAAGCTTAAACAAAAGAAAAAAATATATTCCAATTGCCTACATTACCGGCACCAAAGAATTTTATGGTCATGATTTTGATGTAAACAAATTTGTGCTTATCCCCCGCCCCGAATCAGAATTTTTAGTCGCCAAAGCTCTCGAGGCATTCAAAAATGTTTTTCTCGCTAGAAATGAATCTAAGCAGCTTTCCGTCCTTGACATGGGTACCGGATCTGGCTGCATTATTACCTCTTTGGCCATAGAGCTTATCAAAGAATACTCTTCTGATGATTTTCGACTTTACGCAGTAGACAACTCAGAAAAAGCGTTATCTGTTGCAAAAAAAAATGCAAAAAAACATGGAGTTTCTAATCAAATTAAATTTTTCAAATCCGATCTTTTCTCAAACGACAAGCTACCAGAAAAATTCGACCTTATTTTGGCCAATCTCCCCTACGTCTCGCTAGGTCAGAAGAATTTACAAAAAGATATTGCATTTGAGCCAAAGGAAGCAATATTTGGGGGTGAAATTGGATCAGAAATAAGCAGTTTATTTTTGAAAGAAGCCAAAAATAGGACAACAAAAATTATTATGGAGATCGATGAGAACTCCATTCCGTTGGCAGATGAACACAACTTAAAAATAACAAAAGATTTATCCGGTAAAATACGTTATCTTTCTCTAAATATTTAAAAAACAAACGCCTTGAAGGCGTTTGTTTTTTAAATATTCCTTTAGAAACAACGGCTAGCTGCCCTCTTCCAGTTTTAATTTAACTTCTTTTTCAACGCCCTTGGCATATACTTTCAGAGTTATTTCATCGCCTATTTTATATTGTTGTATGAGCTTAACCAAACTATTGTTTTGATCTATTTTCTCCCCATTAACCTCAAGAACAATATCATTTTCCACTATGCCGGCCTTATCAGCTGGCGAGCCGGAAACAACGGCGAAATCGCCTATGCCACTTCCCCTGACTACTAAAGCGCCATGGTCATATTTTAACTGGTTCTGTGTTGCTATATCTTTTGTGATCGCAACATAACGAACTCCTAGATATGGCCGTACTATTTTGCCAGTTTTTTTAATGCTCTCAATGGCTGATTTGGCAGCATTGATCGGAATAGCGAATCCAATACTTTGGGCATTGCTGGCTACTGCGGTATTTATTCCTATAACTTGTCCCTTAAGATTTACTAGTGGCCCTCCAGAATTTCCAGGATTTATAGCTGCATCAGTTTGAAACATGTCGTCTATCACCTCTCCATTGGAACCGCTGGCGTCTGTTGCTTGTATGGTTCTGTTTCGAGCAGAGATAACTCCTGCTGTTACCGAATTTTCAAACCGCCCGAGAGCATTACCAACAGCAACGACCCATTGGCCAACCTTAACTTCATCCGAATCCCCCAAGTCGACTACAGGCAAATTTTTAGCGTCGATTTTCATTACTGCCAAATCTTGTATAGGATCTTGCGATTGAACCTTCGCGTCATAAGTTTTGCCATCGGACATAACCACTGTATAAACAGCACTTGCATCAGTTACAACATGCTTGTTTGTTATAACCAAGCCGTCGTTTGTTATAATAAAACCCGTGCCGGCACCTTGTTGCTCAACAATTTGGCCAAAAATATTTTGTACTTGTGTTTTGGCTTGAATTGAGACAACCGCAGGTGAAACTTTAATTACAGTGTCAGTTATGGCGCTTGATTCCTCTAAAACCAACTTTTCGGTTCTAGTTGTCGGAATACTAATGCCAGAGAGATCGTTTATTCCCATTTTTTTTGCAAGAGAACTATTGTCAGAAGATAGCAATAAGACTCCGCCGACTCCGCCTATCATGCCGAAAAACAAGCAAATAATACCCAAACTAAGCATCACGATAGTAGCTCTTCCCTTTTTCTTCGTTTTTTCAGTTGTGATTATATCATCAATTTCAAAATTTTTACTCATTTTTCCTCACTATTGAATTATTTTTATTTTTCTTCGTCTATTTTTTCATTAACTTTTTTAGATCTTTTAAATAGATCTAAAAAAGAAGTAATTTCTCCGACAAACTCCGCTACCGTTTTTGCAGATTGCCTCCAAGCCGTAATAATGTTCGTTATAGAAGAGACTGTTTTTTTGATTGAATTTGATGCTTGCGATAAATCGGTCAAAACTTGATACAAGCGCACTAGATTTACAGTTAAAAGCAAACCCACCACTATCGATACCACCAGTAAAATTTGTAATAAAATATCATTCATGTTGTTTCCTCCTCTATCTATTATAAATGCAGTGCGCCAAAATAACAATATCAAATTATTTAAGCTTATCCAAAACCATCCTATTAACAGCTTTTGGATCCGCTTTCCCTTTTGCTTCTCTCATAACTTGACCCATAAAAAAACCTAGGAGTTGAGTTTTTCCGCTTTTGTAGCTTAAAACCTCAGCTGGAAACTTCTCAAGAATCAAATCGATCATTGAACCAAGTTCTGCCTCATCATTTACAACTCCTCCCCCCTTCATTTCGAGAGCCGCTTGATAAGTGCATTTTTTATCGTGAATTAAGACGGCTATTTCGGCTAACAAACTCTTTGTGATAGCTCCTTCTTTCAATTTTTTTAATCCTTGGGCATACTCAGCCGATAATACATAATCGTCTTCGACAATAGAGAATCCAAGATAGTTATGCACAACAGCTCTGGCAACATAAGCATTATCTTCATAAAAATCTGAGATTTTCCTGAAAAAGAGAAGTTTATTTAAATCATTTGCCAGTACCACAGAGTCTGTTTCGGTAATACCAATTTTCAATAATTCAGCTATAACATCCTCTTCGCTACTACCAATATCCTGCCTTAAACTCTCCAAATCAAAACAGGAAGTGTCGAAAGGAGGAAGATCTGGCTCTGGAAAATAACGATAATCAGCGGCTTCTTCTTTTGTCCGCTGAACAAAAGTAGTATTTTTTTTACTATCATATCCTCTCGTCACCTTTTTTCCATCTTCCGGCCAATTCGGATATTCATCTTTAAGCCTTGCTTCTTCAATCTCCAACGCCTTCTCAACAAAGCGAAAGGAGTTTATATTCTTCAACTCAACTATTTGAGACATAACACCTTTGTCATCAGAAACAGATATATTGGCATCGCATCTCAAATGCCCCTTTTCCATCGATGCCTCCGATACTCTTGCAACGTCCCGCACGATTTTCTGTAATTTACGCAAGAATTCTCCTGCTTGCTTTGGCGATGTAATATCTGGATCGGAAACTATTTCCATCAGAGGAGTACCTGCTCTATTCAAATCGACTAAGCTGCTTCCATTACTGTGAGTCAATTTACCGGCATCTTCTTCGAGGTGTATTCTTGTCAAATTTATCCTGCCATCAGTAACGTCCACATAACCGCCCACACAAAAAGGCTCGTCATACTGGCTGATCTGATATCCCTTTGGTAAATCTGGATAAAAGTAATGTTTTCGATCAAATTTTGATATCTTGCTTATTTTGCAATTGAGGACAATGCCCGTTTTCAACGTAAATAGCACTGCCTGTTTGTTTGCGACTGGCAATGAACCAGGAAGACCCATGCAGACAGGACAAACCATCGAATTAGGCTCTTTCCCTTCAGCATTATTATCACAGCCACAAAACATTTTACTTTTTGTTGCAAGCTGAACATGAATCTCCAACCCGATTTTTGTTTTCAAAAATTCTTTAGACATTTTTAACGTATTCCAAAAGATTATTTATTGCACCCCTCACTTCCGACACTGGTAAATTAATATTATGCTCATGAGCAAGCGTATTCCTGATTTTGTGACCTTGCCATATTCTATCGTATATTCCATTTGGAATATCTTTTTCAGCGCTTCTCAATCTGTCAGCAAAAGTTTCTCCCTTGTATCCTTTGATCTTCAAGACATAATCCACTAGCTTATCTGATTCAAACAAAGCCAGTTGCAATTCAGCTGAATGCTCACTTTTCAATTTATTCTCGATTTCAAACCTTTTGCTGATGATTTCCTGCTTATCACTAATCTTCAAATTAGAGGTCTTTTTTCCAAACGGTAATCTAATCAACCACCAAATCATTTTAAAAATACCTACGATAATGATCTCCAAAGCGGTTTGATTACTTTTTTTCTTTTTATAATGGTTATTTGTCATTTAGTATAAACTTTATCCATCGTAATATCAGTTAATGGCTTATCATTTTCACCGGTTGGAGCTTCGCCAATCTTTTGAACGACATCCATTCCTTTGGTTACTTGACCAAATATAGTATACTTTCCGTCCAAACTAGGCTGCTCCTGGTTGGTTACGATAAAGAATTGACTTCCGTTAGTGTTAGGGCCAGAATTTGCCATTCCAAGGGTGCCTGGAACAAATTTGTGGGTATTTAACTCATCTTCAAACTGATATCCAGGACCGCCCGTTCCATCACCTTTTGGATCGCCGCCCTGTATAACAAAGTCCTTTACAATCCTGTGCCATAGAAGTCCGTCATAAAAACCTTCGCTACTGAGCTTCTTGAAATTCTCAACTGTTTTGGGCGCATCGCTTGCATACAATTCGACTTCAATATTACCATAAATCGTTTCTATGATGGCTATATTTGATTTGCTGGCCTTAATAGCACCAATAAAAGGGAAGGCTATTATCAGAACAACGCAAACAAGGTAAACCCAAAAATCTGACCGGCGCCAAAATTTTAGCCAAGGATTTTTCTGGTAATAGACGCTAGACAAAATTTCTTTCTTCCTCTTGCGCTCAAGTTCAATCTTCTCTCTCCTGCTTTTTGCATTCTTTCCCATCTTTTTCTCTCGTTTATGATTAACTAATTAATGGTTTTTCCTTGTGCCAGTTGGTTAATTTTTGGTAAGAATCACCTAAATTCAATATCTGCTGTTCTCCCCACATTGGGCCAATAATTTGCATGCCAACAGGTAACTTTTTGCCATCATCTTTTACAAACCCAACAGGGATTGAAAGCGCCGGCACACCGGCAGGATTTATAGGAACAGTCATAATATCCGATAAGTACATGGCTAACGGGTCTATGATCTTCTCACCTGCCTTGAAAGCAACTGTTGGCGTGACCGGAGTCACCAAGACGTCTACATCATTGAAAACTTTTTCAAATTCATTTTTTACCAAGCGTCTTACCTTCTGAGCTTTTTTATAGTAAGCATCATAGTAGCCCGCCGATAAAACATAGCTCCCTAGCATTATTCTTCTTTTTGCTTCTGCCCCAAAGCCCTCTGCCCTTGATTGTTGATAAACATCAAGAATTGATCCAGTGAAATCATTTTCTTTTAATTTTGAAAAGCCATAGTGAATTCCATCATATCTAGCCAAATTTGAACTTACCTCGGCTGGCATCAAAATATAATAAACCGCTAAAGCATACTTAACAATTGGCATTGAAACAGGAACAATTTGGGCGCCTTTTTGCTCAAATAACTCCAAAGCTGAATCAATTAATTTTTTAATTTGGGGATCCAGTCCTTGCCCATAAAACTCGGCTGGAATGCCTATCTTCAAGCCCTCGATGTTGTTTTCCAAATCATGGCAATAGTCCGGCACTTCAATTGTTGAGCTAGTCGAATCATTGCTATCATGACCTGATATATACTTTAACAAAAGAGCAGCATCTTCTACGGTTTTTGTCATTGGTCCGGCTTGATCGAGCGACGATGCCATTGCAATAGTACCAAAACGTGAAACCCTGCCGTAAGTAGGCTTTAAGCCAGTTATTCCACAAAATGCGGCTGGTTGACGAATAGAGCCGCCAGTATCTGTGCCGATAGCACCAATGCACTCATCAGCCGCAATTGCAGCTGCCGAGCCGCCTGATGACCCCCCTGGGACTCTTTCCAAATCCCAAGGGTTTCTGGTAGTTGAATTGGAATCAGTAGCCGTATTAAAAGAACTCGTTTCAGTAGAGGAACCCATGGCGAATTGATCAAGATTGGTTTTACCAATAAGTACCGCCCCTGCTTCCCATAATTTCTTGGTTACGGTTGACTCATATGCAGGCATAAAATCATCTAATATATTTGAGGCGGCCGTCGTTCGAACTCCTTTAGTCAGAAATAAATCCTTGACTGCGATTGGGATTCCATCAATTTCGCTTAAAACTTTTCCGGCTCTTCTCCGTTGGTCTGACTTTGTAGCCATATCAATAGCTATTTCTTTGCATAAAGTAATGTAGGCGCCTATCTTGGGTTCAATTTGCTCAATTTTGGAGAATACCGCTTTTGTCAATTGCAAAGAAGTAATCTCTCCTGATGACAGTTTTTCGCTCGCTTCTTTTATTGTTAGTTCAGATAATTCCATATTTTATTTCAGTGTTAATCTATGCAAGTATAACTACTCAAAAACTCCAGGCACAACAAAATTATTCTTATCGAACTTTGGAGTATTAATCTTTATGTCTTCATGGCTCACAATATTTTGGACAATTACATCTTCTCTTATAACATTGTCTAAGCCTGTCACATTCGAGAGCGGCTCAACATTATCTGTATTAACTTCGGATAATTGTTCCACATATTCCAAAATAGAGGAAAGCTGAGATGAATATAGCTTAATTTCCTCTTCGTGAAGCGATAGCCTTGATAATTTGGCGATATGTTTGATTTGTTCTGTGCTTATATGGGACATCTTAAGGTTATCCTAGCATTATTCACTCTTAACTTCAATTGAGCTAACTTCTAAATTAGTAGTGGAAGGTGAGTTAATCGAGTGATCTTTTTTCCACTTAAAAATATTGGCTGTTTTCTCATTTATTCTTTTCAATATTGTTTTATATTCATTCTTTGGAACATTAACTATCTGTGCTCGCTTTGGCATTCTGCCATGCGCCATAGTATTAACAAACAATCTTAGGCTTTTTGGCAAGAAGAAGAATAAGTATTTAATCAACGCAATGAGTCTCCATCTTTTGTTAAAAGCTCTCGTTTGACAATTGAGTATCGCCTCTCTTAAGTCCTCCGCGCTTTTCCCTTCGAACAAAGTATAAGCCATGGCAATAGAATCAAGAATGTGAGCATCACTGCCACCCACTTCAGCTCTTTGCATTATGGTGTCATTGAAAAATATTGCTCTTAAGTTATTAGGCATATTGGTTGGAGTCGAATTTATTATTTCAAGGGCATCAATGTTCTTTTTATGCCTTAGCAACTCCACAAATCCAACGCCATCAGTGTTTCCGGTCAATCCAGTGTTAATTCTGACATGCCTCAATGGGTGTGGCATCATTACTATGCCTCCTTGTCGTTTTATTTCAGAAATGGCTTCTTTGACAGATACGTCCCCTTTTATTGTTTTATTCAAGAACAATCCGATGACATGGCCCTCAAAGCAAGAGATTTCCTCCCCGATTATCAATTCAAATCTATACTTTCTCTTTGCCATTAGTTTTTTTGCGAGCAAAGCAGCATCTATTGAATCATGTTCGGTTATTGCAATAACATCTAAATCTGTTTTTGTTTGCACATAATTCAATACCTCTTCGACTGTCGGTTTGGCATCTCCCATATTTGTATGTATATGAAGGTCTGCCCTACCTAGAGCTAACGGTTTTTCAATTTTTTTTATATAGTCTAAATTCACAAGCATCAAGAGATTAATTTTAAAAAGGTTTTTTCGCCAATTATTTCGATCCCTAATTTTTTGGCCTTATCGAACTTGGATCCGGCTTCTTCGCCAGAGACAACATAATCCACTTTTTTGCTGACAGACTCAGAAATATTGCCCCCGTACTTACGTACTAACGCTTTTGCATCGTCTCGAGTCATAACATTAAGTCCTCCGGTAAAAACGAAAGTTTTTCCCGTTATGCCAACTTTCTGCACTTCTTTTTCAGGCTCCTTGATCTTAACTCCATTACTTAATAAGCGCAAAACAAATTCTTTATTCTTTTCATCATGAAAATAATCAAAAATGTTTTTAGCCACCACTGGACCAATATCGTGCATAGAGTTAAGGTCCTCCAAGTTAGCGCTCATCAGCCTATCTGCGATGCGGTACTTTGTGGCTAGGTCAATTGCAGTTTCCTCTCCAATGTTTCTTATACCCAAAGCATAAACAAACCGAGACAAAGTAATGTCCTTGGATTTTTCAATCGATTCAACGATGTTTCCTGCGGATTTCTCAGCGAATCTTTCCAACGGCTTCAAATCCCCTAGCGTCAACGTAAACAAATCAGCAGCGTCCTTGATCAATCCTTCATTGATTAGTCTATCAATAATTTTGGGGCCCAAACCATCTATGTCAAAGGCATGTTTAGAAACAAAATGTTCGAGAAAGCGAAACTCAATTGCAAAGCAATTCTTATTCAGGCATCTATAAGCAGACTCACCTTCTTTGCGTACAACCTCTCCGCCACAATTTGGACATATTTGAGGCATTTTGAAGATCTTTTCGTTTCCTGTGCGAATTTCGGAAACAGATCTTACTACTTCGGGAATAACATCTCCGGCTTTCCTTATCACCACAGAATCACCTATTCTTATATCTTTTTTTTCAATTTCGTCCATATTATGAAGAGTAGCTCTGGAAACCGTAGAACCGGCAACTAGGACCGGTACAAAGTGAGCGGTCGGAGTCAAAACACCTGTTCTTCCGACTCTTACTTCTATATCAGTTATAATGGTGGTTGCTTCTTCGGCCGGCCATTTGAAAGCAACCGCTCCCCTCGGCGCCCTTCCAACCACTCCCAGTTTTTCAAATATTTTCTTATTATTTATGTTAACTACCATGCCGTCGATTTGATAAGGCAGGCTGGCCCTCAATTTCTCCCATTCGTGCCACAATTCAATAACTTCATCTAACGTGGCGCAAAGCCTATTGTGCTTATCACTAGGGACGCCTAACTCTTTTGATATTTCATGTTCTTCCTGATGTGTGGCTAGCGGAATGCCAAGAAGAGCGTATCCTGTGAAATTTAAATTTCGACTGGCGGTTATTTTTGGATCAAGCTGACGAAGGGATCCGGCAGCTGCATTTCTGGGGTTAGCGAAAAGTGGCAACATCTTTTCTTTTCTCTCATTATTCAATGTATCGAATGACGAGGTAGGCATAAAAACCTCCCCTCTTATCTCTATCTCTTTATCTTGAGTCATACTAAATATTTTAGAATCTCTCCTTAGAACTATAGGGATACTTTTGATCGTTTTTATGTTATTTGTTATGTCTTCGCCCGTTCTGCCATCTCCTCTTGTCAAAGCATATTTAAGAATACCTTTTTCGTAGGTTAAACTAGCAGCCAACCCGTCCATTTTTAATTCACAATAAAATCCAGAGTCAACAATAGCCTCTTCGCCAACCAGTTTTACTATTCTACCATACCAGTCTCTTAGCTCTTTTTCGTCAAAAGCGTCATTTAAAGAGAGCATGGGAAACCTATGCGGCTTATTTTCAAATGATTTAAGGGGATCGCCACCAACCTTTTGAGATGGCGAGTTAGAATCTTTAAACTCAGGAAATTGATCTTCGAGCGAAATGAGTTCACGCATTAGCTGATCCCATAGAGCGTCAGAAGCAGAGGGAGCATCCAAGACATGATATTCGTAACGCAATTTCTCAATATATGCCCGTAATTTTCTTATTCGATTTTCTGCGTCTTTCTTTTCCATAATAAATAAATTGTAGCTGGCATTACCCGCAAATTCAACTAGATGCTTAGCACCGATAAAAGATTAGTTATTCGACAGATCCCATTTTGCGCAAAATAGCGACACGATCCTCTATTGGCGGATGAGTTGAAAATATTTTTGATAAATATGATTTAGTCATACCAAGGGGATTAGAAATATACAAGTGGGCAGTGGCAGAACTAGCGCGCTTCATTGGATGTTTATATTGAGATATTTTTTCCAAAGCTGAAGCTAGACCTTCGGGATAACGAGTTAATTCCACACCTGATGAATCAGCCATGTATTCTCTTTTTCTAGAAATGGCAAATTGTATCAAGGTGGCCGCTATTGGAGCTAATATCGCGGCCAATATTGCGAAAACTAACATTATTGTTTGCGTTTGACTATTTCCTTCTCGATTATCATCACCGCCAAAGCCAAAGAAGCGAGCCCGCAAGAATAAATCGGCCAATAGGCTAACAATACCAACCAAGACAACTACAATTGTCATCAATCTAATATCATAATTTCTAACGTGTGACAATTCATGTGCAACCACTCCCGTTAGCTCAGAATCGGTAAGGCTTTCGAGCAGCCCTATTGTAACAGCAACAGATGAATGCTTTGGATCCCTTCCTGTGGCAAAGGCATTTGGGGCTTGATCATTTATGATATAAACATTCGGCATAGGAAGCCCCGCTGTTATACATAAATTCTCGACTATATTCCAAAGCCTAAGATTATCATTTTTTACAATTTTTTTAGCACCTGAAACGGCCAAGGCTACTTTATCTCCTGAGTAATAGCCTATAAATGCTTGTAAAAAGCTTAACCCTATGGCAAACCACAAGATTGCTCGAGAATTAAAGGCATAAGAAAATAACCACCCTAAGCCAATTACAATTAGGATAAAAAAGAAAAGAAAGAAAAAAGTTCTCCGTTTATTTGATTCTATTTGGTCGTAAAATGTCATTAGAACCTCTCAGCAATTTTTCCAATCAATGGGAGTGGTCTCTCCTTACCTAGGATTACATTTACAATCCCCGATAACAATAGAATCAAAACACAGAATGCAAATACCCATGGTAGTATTGGAAAAAAGAATGAAAGAATGAATAAAATCCAAACAAGTAATAGGGCCATGCCTTGACGGACATGGTATCGAACAAATTTATCTCTCTTTTTTAAAATAGCAGGCAGAAACACGAGAATATGAAGATACGCCACTATTCCCCAAACCGCATCTTGTCGAATTCTCTTTATCCAACCAAAGTTAATTTTCTTTACATTAATCGCCGGTTTTTTAAAAATCATTTTCATAAGGGTCCTTCTGGTTATTATTTGTCTTTAAAATTAACTTTAACCGGTTCTTTTTCTGCGCTTGTGGTAGTTTCAAATAGTTCCTTTTTCTGGAAGTGGAAGATGCCAGCGATTATATTAGAAGGAAAGGATTGGATAGCTATATTAAGATCACGAACATTGGTATTATAAAACCTTCTTGCTGCTTGTATTTTATCTTCAGTATCAGTTAATTGAGTTTGGAGATCAAGAAAATTCTGATTGGCTTTAAGATCCGGATAGGCCTCAGAAACAGCGAAAATCGACTTTAGGGCTTCAGAAAGTTGATTTTCAGCCTGATTTTTATTTTCTAAAGTTGTGGCATTCAAGGCTTCGGCTCTAGCTTTTGTGACAGCTTCAAAAACCTTTTGTTCATGTGAAGCATAACCCTTTACTGTTTCGATCAAATTTGGGATTAAATCATATCTTCTCTTTAGCTGAACGTCTATGTCACTCCAAGCCTCTTCGCTCCTCACTCTCAATGTTATCAAGCGATTGTATGCGCCAATAATGACCAACAACAATATTGCAATCACAGCGGCAACTATCCATAATGTCATTCTGATCCTTTCTGATCACGATCAATTCTATTTAATTAATATACTTTAAGTACAACAGAACACCGTCAATTTTGATTCCTTCTGAATCAGATGGCTCTTCAAGTCTGGCACTAACAGAACAATTTTTCCCGTCATTGGACTTATAGCCATAATACCAACCGTCTCGATTTCTGGGATCCTTTGGAATTTCAACCAAATATTTAGGAACCAGTGCCCGTTCTATAATATTACTACTTTCACTTAATTTCAATATGTTTTTAGATATAGGACAAGATCCCTTTTCCGCTTTATACTTTTCTAATCCCTTAACGATTAAGTCAACATTGCTTTTTCTTGTTTGGTCAGTTGTTGAAGCCGCGGCAATCGTTGGGGCGATATCTGAGTCGGTCGCCTTATCGGTACTCGACACCGCAGGGATATTAATCTGATTCCTAACTCCATATTCAAGAAAGTCGATATCAACCTTTGCGCTGGACACAGATGAACTGATGGGAAAAACAATGTCCAGTGATGCCTTTTTTATCAATTTATCTTTGACTCCGATCCAAACATAGCCAGATATTTTTTCTACCATTTTTGATTTTATACCGATTTCATTCAAAGAATCACCGATTTCCAAAGTATCTATTTTATATTTGTATACCCTTACCCCGGATACATTCTCGTTTCCCATCCTATTGCCTTTTATTGACAAACTATTGGCGTTTTCAAGACCGAAAATCTTATCTTGAATTTTTATATCTTTAAGTTTTTCTATATTAAATGTTACCCAAGAATTAGCTCTTGACCCCTCTGATTCTTTATCATAAATGATATTTTCACCGTTCTTTACGTACAGGTTATTGTTTGAGTTAACTACTTGCAAAGAATTTTCCTGACCTTCTTTTTTCAAGGTGAACATTGACTCTATTGCATTCTGGCTAATCTTCATCTCAAGAGCTGAGGTTATCTCTGGAGCTGCTATTCCTTCAGTACCGCTATCATTATCGTTAACTATCGGCTCAGAATTATCATTATAATTAGCATTGTCGCTTGAAGTAGTATCAGTGACATCTGCAACATTTGAATTGCTGTTGGATTGACCCTGATTGTCATTATCCATGTCGTCACTTGTATCTGTATCGGGGGCACTGGAATTTGCATTGATATTATCGTCAATAATGTAATAATCGTAAGTGCTATCATATGCAGCAACTGGTTTTGCTTCTATTCCAGTTCCAATTGCCATATCTCTCCGGCTGTCATTTGTAGTAAAGCCTAAAAGAGGCTCTGTTATTTCTGAATCAACACTCCTGTTTACTTTAAGCGTCACATTTCCTTTTATCTTATAGTCAGTTTGTTTAGAAATAGAATAGGCTGCCCTCAGCAAGGACGTCTCAGTGCTGTTTGATAAGCCACCCCATAGACGTTCGATTCCCATAATGCCATATACCTTTTCTGCTCCTACGGAAACAAGTCCGACCTCCGTAAGCAGAACCACTAAAATCAGTAACGAGATTGTGCCAACTAGAAAAAATAAAGCTGGTAATCTTGAAGGCCTAGTACCTTTACTTTTAGCAGAAATCTGTTGTTTTGGTGATGTCGTAATACTGGCCGGAGTCATATACTGTGAGGGCGGCGGCAAGATAGCGGCCCTTGTTGATTTTTGATTTATTTGGGGCGATAATCCAATAGTGCTGACAGCGGCCGTTGGCAACGTAGCGGTATCGTTAGTCAATTTATTAGAGCTAATGAAATTATTAGCAGGAATTTGTTTGCCAATATTCTCTTCCAATTTCGTCGGCATTTCAAATGGTTTCTCTTCTTCTGTTTTTTGTTCCAAAGAGCCATATTGAGTCGGCCCCTTTTGAGACGGGCTTTCTACCAAATCCAATTGATCGTCCCATGGACCACTATTAGTGGGTTTTACACTAACAACACCACCGCTAATTGAGCCATTTTGCATAGCAGAAGGCACTGAGACATTATTTAAATTAGTTAAATTTTGTGCGCTATCTGACAAAACTCCCCTTCCTAAACCTTTAATTAAGAACCGATTCCTGCGCTTTTTCAAGTTGATTATCAATATTTATATCTTCACCGTTTTCTAGTTCAAAATCTGGCTTTATGCCTTCATTGTTGATCTGAGTTCCATTTGGAGTGAACCATTTAGCAACAGTTATCTTGGCAGCAGACCCGTCCGATAATTCGACGAGCTCCTGAACACTACCTTTTCCAAATGTTTTTTGTCCAACTATTTTACTGCCTATACGATCTTTCAAGGCGCCTGCTACGATTTCAGATGCGGAAGCAGATCCGCCGTTCACCAAAACAACGGTTTTGTATTGGCCCAATAACGCTCCGCCCGTCGCTCGATAATCTTTGTTTAAGTTTTTCCCCTTTTCTGTAACAACCACACCCTCTTCAATAAAAACACTTGAAACAGAGACAGCCGACTCAAGGTAACCACCGGGATTGTTGCGTAGGTCTAATATTATTCCACTTAAATTTTGTTTTTTAATCTCTAAGGCAGCCTTATTGAACAAGGCGTCTGTGTCATCGCCGAACTGCTTAATTTTAATATAACCAATTTTTTTGCCATCTTTTTCAATAACCCTATACTCGACACTTTTAACAACAATGATGTCTCTTGTAACTTCGAAAGTTAACGGCTCTGCCTTGCTTTCTCTATTTATTGTCAGCTTAACTTTTGTATCTTTTGGGCCCCTTATTTTGTTAATAGTCTCTTCAAAGCCAAGGTCGGAAGTTTTTTGACCGTCAACTTCAGTTATGATATCACCTGATTTTAAACCAGATTTCTCAGCCGGAGAACCGGCTAAAGGTGCGACCACTGTTGGAAAACCGTTCTTTTGGACTATTTCTATCCCAATACCGCCGAATTCGCCTTGTATATCTTCTTTAAATCGCTTATTTTCCTCTTTATTGAAGTAAACCGTATACGGATCGCCCAGAGAGGACATCATTCCAGAGATTGCTCCTTCTAACATTTTTTCTTCAGAAACGTTTTCGGTTGCTTTTTCTTTAACCTTATTCCAGGTTTCCCAAAAAAGTTTCAAGTCGACATTGCTCGGCTGCGACTGAAATGATGTTCTTTGTAATCCGAAAAAATAACCAGAACCAAAAGCTGTTAATACAATGATTGTACTAACAATTAAAAAAACGCTTCTCTTTGAAGTATTTTTTTGAAGCTTTTTATTTTTTTCCTCTTTAACCATCAAAATGATTATATCAAATAATTAATCTCATGCTAAGGCCTAATTATTCTCATCGCCTTTACTTGTGATTTGTAGTAGCCTCTTCCTGGCCCTAGAGGATCCAGTATCTCATATTTCCCGTTTGATAACTTTGATTTAACTACCACAAAGTGGGAAACGCCAAAACTGTTGCCCATATCTACACCGAGGGCGACCCCTACAACCACCGGATGATTATTGCTTAGCTCATCATCAAGCAAACCCCAGTCTATAGCTTGCGATTTTCCATCCCTTACAATAGGAGTACTGATAAGAGAGCCGTTACTGGAAAAACTAGATGCTTGTGCTGCCGTCATCGGATTGTAAGATTTGCCATAATAATTTGCTATCATCGTCAAAGATGTTAGAAGACAGCCATAATCGCCAAGAGATGCGTATCGGCCGATTTTATAGTTGTCCCATCTTGAATCGTTTTGCTGGTAATACCAACTTGCGCTGCCAGAAGTCAAATCACCGCCTCCACCTGCAGACGAGGATCTTATTTGATTGATTTTTACCTGAAGTTCAGCAACTTTTGCTTCTGCTTCTGCTTGCTCATCTTGAAGATTTTCGACCGCACTATAAGTATTAGACAAAAGTCTGTTCTTGATTATTTTCCTGTCTTCCAAATAATCCATCTGGTCTGATTGAGATTTTTGCAATTCATTCAATTCAGTCAACTTAGTATCTTGTTCCTTTTTTTTAGCCTCAAGGACCTGCTTTTCCTGCGATAGCTTTTCTGCCATTCCTTCAATTTGTTGCTTAACAGAATCGTAATACTGTTGCTTGGTAGCG
This sequence comes from Patescibacteria group bacterium, assembly GCA_038216025.1. Lineage (GTDB taxonomy): Bacteria > Patescibacteriota > UBA1384 > XYA2-FULL-43-10 > 1-14-0-10-43-13 > JBBQQK01. The sequence goes on along the minus strand of JBBQQK010000001.1, from coordinate 18,225 downwards.
ACATCGGAAATATTTTTTGATTCCAAAACCGTTTCAAGAAGACCGTATTCACTTTCCATATACCAGGAAGATACTACTTGATTAAGCTTTGTCCTTGTCTCGGCGATATATTTTTCTTTTTCTTCAATCATTGTTCGTAGTTCTTTTACGTTTTTATCGGCCAATTCAATATTTTGGGCCGTTGAATTCAGCGCCGACTCTGTCTGTCCTATTTGACCGTTTACAGCAGTAATCTGCTGTTCAACTTGTACTGCTTCGCGTTTCTTTTTTTCGGCTAATTGCTTAGCTGCAGTCGCTTGAGCAGCATATTTTGACTTTTCCGCTTCAAGTTGCGCTTTGGTTAGAGCATATACTTGAGTCGCTTCAAAGACAGATGAAAAAAGGGAGACAATCACCAGCATGACAAAAAATTTTTTATGTATTTTTGTTTTATTCATTTTAAATGTTTTCTTATGGCTAAAACCGAACAAAATACTCCCAACAATAATCCTACCAGTAGCAACAAAAGGTATATAAACAAAAAATTAGTGTTAAGGGCAAAATTGAAATCGGCGAAACCTAAATACCTTTGTACTACCGGAATTGTAAATTTGGCAGCAAAGAAAAAAATTATCGATGCTATGGTTGCTCCACTAATCCCGTAAAAAACACCCTCTATCACAAAAGGTCCTCGAACGTACCAATCTCCCGCTCCAACAAGTTTCATAATGTCTATCTCGCTTGACCTGGCGAATATTGCCAGCCGAACAGTATTGTAAACAACTAACACGGATATAAAGACAAAGATTATGGTCACAGACCAGCCTATCACTTTGACAAAGTTAGTAATATTAACCAAGCGATCAATCAAGTTTTTGTTCTTACTGTAACTTATCTCCCTTATAAGAGGTTTATAATCGTCAGTGTTCAAATAGCCATAAATAGAATCAAGATCTTCTGGATTTTCTGTTTTAATCTGCAAACTTCTAGGAAGAGGATTGTCTAGCTCGGTAATTATATTTTTTAAACTTTCGTTGTCTTTATTCCTGTCCCTCCATTGGTCCAGTGCCTTTTCCTTGGAGACATAATCAACAGACTTAATATCTTGCCTGGAAAGCATGATATTTTGAATAGCAAAAATTTGATCCTTTGAAGCGCTATCATTGAAAAAAACTGTCATGTCAACTCTATCTCTTAGAGACTGGGTTGTTCTATTCGTGATTATTAAAGAGTCAACAAAAAAAGAAATTGATAGCAGAGTAACGACCATCATCAATATGGCCGCTATCGAAAGCCAAAGATTTCTCCAAAGAGAAATTAATGAAGTTTTTGTGATTCTATATAGGGTTAAGGCGAACATTGTTATTATCCTTCTTCGTGTTGTTAAACTTCAAATACTGTGCAAATCAGAGTATGTATTTTCCTTGTTTCTGATCAGCTATTATTTTACCATTTCTCAACGTAATGACACGTCTCTCTATAGCATCAACCACTTCTCTATCATGAGTTGCCAACACGACAATTGTTCCTTGCTTGTTGATCTTAAAAAGCAACTCGATAATTTCCCAGGTGGATACAGGATCCAAATTACCTGTTGGCTCATCTGCTATTATTAATCTTGGTTTATGCACTAAGGCTCTTGCGATAGAGACCCTTTGTTTTTCGCCTCCGGAAAGCTCCTCAGTAAATGCGTAAGCCCTTTTTGTTAAACCGACTATCTCGATAATCTTTGGGACTAACTCCATGATTTGGCTGTTGGAAACATCTGCAACCTCTAAAGCGTATGCTATATTCTCATAAACAGTCTTCTTGGGTAATAATTTAAAATCCTGGAAAATTACCCCTACTTTTCTTCGGTAATATGGAAGCTCTTTCTTTTTAAGTTTAGAAATGTCCCTACCGGCCACCAAAACTTCCCCTTCAGTTGGAAGCTCTTCGCAAGTTAACAGTTTTATTAATGTGGATTTACCAGCCCCTGAGGGACCGACAAGTGAGATGAACTCGCCGTGGCTAATTTCGAAATTTATGCCATCTAAAACTTTATTGCCGTTCGAATATATTTTTGTAACGTTTTTAAAATTTATAATAGAACCGTCACTCTTACGAGGGGCTGTTTCTTTTGAATTCTGTTTTTCCTCTTTTTTGGTTTCTGTTTTTTCTTTTAAGTCGATATCACCGGTCATTTCGCCAACATGGATTAATGAACGGCTTAATTATATCATGGCATGCAAATCGGAGCAAAATTAAAATTGCATTTTTAACGAGAAAACAAAAAGCACATAATCACTATAGATCAATCGAACATTAGATCAAAAACAACTATTTGCCGCAACACTTCTTATATTTTTTACCACTGCCGCAAGAACACGAATCATTTCTGCCTGGCTTTTCTTTGACTTTAACACTAACAGTTGAGCCTGAATTTGAAGACTCAGTCATTCTTTCATAAACAGACCGTCCCCTTTCCTTTATCACAGTGGTGACATCAGGAGTTTTATGTATCGAATCAATATTTTTTACGGCTAAAGCGTCCTTATCGATTTCTCCAATTCGATCAGGATCAGGCTTCTGATACGTGACCTCTTGTTTTTCTGGGACAGGCTGCTGAACCTGTACTTGAATCCTTAAAATAGTTTTAGAAATATTATTTTCGATATTCTTTAGCAACGTCTGAAAAAGAAGATAGGCTTCCTTTTTGTACTCGATAAGAGGGTCTCTCTGACCGTATCCTCTAAGACCTATTCCAGTCCTGAGCTCATCGATAGTAGTAAGATGTTCTATCCAGAGCATATCGATTGTTCTGAGGTATAATGCTCTTTCTATACTTCTCATCACCTCGGAACCACTCTTATTCTCTTTCGCTTCATATAAATCATCAACTTGCTTTGCAAGAGAATCATAGTTTAACTCTTTTATCGATGTACCGAGCAAGGCCTCAATCTCTTCCTTAGCTTTTGCTGAATCTTCATTCATTGATAAAGCATTGGACACTTCTTCCTTTATGATATCTTTAATTTCCTCTTTCAATTCTAGCTTTTTCTCACTTGAAGCATTTTCTAGTTCCAAGATTCTTCTTCTCTTACGATAAATTACCTCACGGTGTTTGTTCATTACATCATCATATTCAACCAAATGTTTTCTTATATCAAAATTGTGACCTTCAACTCGCTTTTGAGCAGATTCTATCGAACGTGTAATCATTCTATTTTCAATAGGAACGTCATCAGGAAGCCCCAATTTATCCATCATGCCTTTTAAGCGACCACCTCCAAATATACGCATTAAATCATCGTCCATTGAAACAAAAAATTGTGATGATCCTGGGTCGCCCTGTCTTCCAGCTCTACCACGTAATTGATTGTCGATCCTTCGCGATTCATGTCTTTCGGTGCCGATAACATGCAAGCCACCCATCTTAGCAACGTCTCTATCCATCTTAATGTCAGTTCCCCGACCTGCCATATTAGTCGCTACCGTTACGGCAGACTTTTCTCCTGCTTTCATAATAATTTTAGCTTCTCGCTCATGATTCTTTGCGTTCAAAATTTCATGTTTAACACCTTCTTTTTTGAGCAATTTTGATAATTGTTCGTTTTTTTGGACTGAAACTGTTCCTATTAAAACAGGTCGTCCTAATTCTATTTTTTCCTTAACGTCTTGAACTATTGCTTGGAGCTTAGATTCTTCCGATTTGTAAATTTTATCAGATGCATCTTTTCGAGAAACTGGCTTATTGGTAGGTATTTCAACCACGTCCAATTTGTAAATTTTATAGAATTCTTCAGCCTCAGTAGCAGCTGTCCCTGTCATACCTGAGAGTTTATGGTATATACGAAACAAGTTCTGGAATGAAATGGTTGCCAGTGTTTGTGACTCTTGTTTGACCTCTACGCCTTCTTTTGCCTCGATGGCTTGGTGCAAACCCTCCGAATACCTTCTCCCGACCATAAGCCTGCCAGTAAATTCATCTACAATTATAATTTCCCCATCCTTAACTATATAGTCCTTATTTCTTTTGAATAATGCATGTGCTTTCAGAGCTTGTTCAAGATGATGAACGAGATTAATTCCACCAGTTTCGTAGATATTATTTACTCCAAGTAATTTCTCAATCTTTTTAATACCATCGTCGGTCAAGGTAACAACCCTGTCCTTCTCATCAACTACATAGTCACTCTCTTTATTTAGCTTTGGCACTATTCCTGCGAATTGTTGGTACATGCCGGTCGACTCTTCTGCGGCGGCAGAAATAATAAGCGGAGTTCTGGCTTCATCAATGAGAATGGAGTCAACTTCGTCAACTATCGCATATGTAAGATTTTTTTGAGCACAATAGCTTAGAGAAGGAGCCATGTTGTCACGCAAATAATCAAATCCAAACTCATTGTTTGTCCCATATACGATATCACATTCATATGCTTCTTTCCGACTGCATACATCGAGGTTCGAGCCATCACATTCTGAGTAATGTTTATAATCTACTTTCTTGCAGAACCTATAGGTTAACTGATTATTTTGAACAATCGCGGTAGTTAAGCCAAGGAAATTATATACTTCGCCCATGCCTTCGCCTTGATGCTTAGCCAGGTAATCGTTCACAGTCACAAGATGCACCCCTTTTCCGTTCAATGCATTAAGATACAACGCTAAAGCAGCGACGATAGTTTTGCCTTCGCCGGTCTTCATTTCTGCAATTTTTCCTTGATGAAGGACAATACCGCCGATAAGCTGCACATCGAAATGGCGCTCTCCCCAAACCCTGCGCATTGCCTCTCTCATGACAGCAAAAGCCTCCGGCATTATTTTTACTAAAATGCTTTCAGGATCGCCCTGATGTTCTCCGATAATTTTTTTAAACTTAACAGTCTTCTCTTGAAGCTCTTGGTCAGACAATTTCTTAATGTCTTCTTCAAATTCATTTATTTTCTTGACTTCGAATTGCAGCTGTGTCAAAACCTTATTTGAAGAGATGCCTAATATTTTGTTCCAAATTCCCATATAAACCTTTTTCTTTTCAATTCTCTAAACCATAAGTGCCAGGTGCTTAAGTAGCTTTTAGTTTACACGTTAATGTAGTTATTTTTTTCGCTTAATAATTCCCAAGACCTTTTCCAGCCTCAATCCACCGGGCTTCTTTTTATCATCCACTTTACGTTGATGATAACGCAATACATTCCTCTCAAGCCGGTCAAAAGCATAGGCAAATGCTCTCATCATACGATTATCGACTTCTTCTATGAAAATTTTTTCTTTGCCAAATACCAACACTAAATGAACTTGTTGGTCCACTCCGCCTTTTTCAGGGCTAGTCTCGTCAGACAAAATCACATCTACCGTCACCGGCTCATTGTTATTGAAATACTTCTTGAGTTTGCTTATCTTGCGCTCGATCTGCGATTTTTGCTTTGCAGTTATTATCACCCCTTTGGTTTGCAAATTTATTCTAAACATGATGCTCCTAAGGTTAATGATTAGTTATTATAACATTAAAGTTGAACAAATACATTATCACTTTAGTTCTATTTTAGAGAAACCCGTATATTTTTGCAGAATTTCTGGAATTTCAATACTTCCGTCTTCCAATTGGAAATTTTCTAAGATTGCTATGATCGGCCTGGTCATTGCCACAGTCGTACCATTTAGCATGTGCACGTAGTCCTTTTTTACACCGGAGTCATACTTAATACCCAGACCGCGAGATTGATAATCAGTACAGTTCGATGTAGACGTTATCTCAGCCCAATCACCCATCTTTCCTTCTTTGTTCGGCTTTCCCGGCATCCACGCTTCCAAGTCGAATGTTCTAAAAGAAGGAGTTCCTAAATCAGCAGTGCAATGATCTATGATACGAAAAGGAATTTTTAAGCCATCAAATAATTCCTTTTCCACCTCCAGCAATTCTTGATGGGCAGCTTCAGATTTTTCTGGAGTGGTATACTGGAACATTTCGACTTTAGTAAACTGATGGACCCTAAAAATGCCTTTAGAATATTTGGAATAACTTCCAGCCTCGGTTCTAAAACAATGGGACAGAGCAACATATTTCTTGGGCAAATCTTCTTCTTTAAAGGTCTCATTCTTATGATATCCACCCATGGTTATTTCAGCAGTTCCGATCAAACATAGATCTGAATTGTTTATGCTGTAAACCTGAGTAGACTCGCCTCTTGGGTTATAGCCCATATTTAACAAAATTTCTTTTTTAGCCAAATCAGGTGTAATGAAAGGTGTAAAACCATGAGCGATAGCAATATCGAAAGCGTACCTAGTCAAAGCAAGCTCAAGCAGGACCAATTCATTTTTCAAATAGTAGAACTTGGCTCCGGAAACTTTGGTAGCTCTGTCAAAATCAATAAGATCCAACAAAGCAGCCAATTGCACATGATCTTTGGGCTCAAAATTAAAATCCATTGGCTTAGCTTCCGAATAGCCTAGGACTACGTTGTCATCCTCATCAGTGCTTACTTTTACCTCAGAATGAGTCAGGTTGGGGACTTGAGACAAGAGAGAAAAGTATTCTTCTGCAACGGAGGATAATTTGATTTCAGAATCCTTGATTCCTTTGCCTACCTCCTTCATCCTCTCGACTATCTCAGGCGATGGCTTGGACTTAGAGGCCTGGTTTCTTTCAGCTCGCAATTCTTCAATATAAGCTTCTAATCCTTTTTTTTGTATATCCAAATTCAACAACTTATCAATATCCACCTTTGACAAGCGATTTTTACAATTTTCTTTTATTTCTTCCGGATGTTCCCTAATGTATTTTATATCTAACATCTAGGCTCCTACTGGATTTGATTACTAATTTATTTTATTTTTTATCTTCTCCATAAACAGGCTTCATCAAAGGAAATATAACCGCTTCTCTTGATGATTTATTTGCCAAAAATGAAAATAATCTTTCCGAAAAACCAAACCCTGTGGTTGGCGGCATGCCATACTCAAGCGCTTCGACAAAATCCCGATCATGCATCTGGGCTTCTGCATCGCCTTCTTCCCTCATCTTTGCCTGCTCCAAAAATCTCTGCTCTTGGTCTTGTGGATCGTTAAGCTCAGAGTATCCGTTTCCCATTTCTGAGCCAGCTAGAATAACCTGATATCGCTCTACCAATCTTGGATTATCTGTTTTTCTTTTTGCCAGAGGAGAGACTTCAACTGGATGATTGATTAAGAAAACCGGTCCTGCTATATTTTTTCTAATATGTTTCCATAAGGTATCAACAAGTCTTCCTCTCTTCGATCCTGTCTCTAATTTCAATCCTAATTCTTTAATCTTATTAATCAATTCTTCCTCGGAAGATTCCATGACATCAATGCCTAATTTTTCTTTGATGGTCGAGGTATAATCAATCTTTTCCCAATCTCCATCTAAGTTTATTTCAAAATTACCAATCTTAAACTCGAGTGTTCCAAAAGTTTTTTCTGCTATATGCTTATAAAGTCGCTGCACAAGCGCCATAGAATCTTCATAATTTGCATACGCCCAATAAAATTCCATTTGAGAGTAGTCTTGCAAATGTTCTCGACTAATTCCCTCATTTCGAAATTGCCTGCCAATTTCAAATGTTTTCTCAAAACCTCCCACCATCAATCTTTTTTGCCAGAGTTCACCCATAGATATACGAAGAAAAACATCAATATCCAGAGCATCATGGTGAGTAACAAAAGGATTAGCATCGGCTCCCCCTGCTGTATTTTCCAAAGCAGGTGTCTCTACCTCTAAAAAATTTTCATCTACCAAAAATTGCCTAGTTGCCTGCCAGAACTTTGCCTTCTTTATAAAGAGTTCTCTTAAAGTTGGGTCTAGCGCCAATTCAAGATATCTTTTTCTAAAACGTGTTTCTTCGTCAGAAATACCAAAATGCTTATCAGGAAGAGGCCTCAAAGACTTAGTTAAAATATTGAACAACTTAGCAGATATAGTGGTTTCCCCAGAATTTGTAACAAATACGTTGCCAGAGACCTCTACAAAATCCCCTAAGTCTAAAAGCTCTATTCTAGCGAAAAGGCCTGGAAGATTGTCCTGCCTGAACATAACCTGTATTTTTCCAGATTGGTCTTCCAAATCAACAAAAGCCAATTTTCCATGACCTCTCAAAGAAACTATTCTACCGGATACCACAACGTCATTGCCGCTTTCCATTAACTGCTCTTTTTGTGCATGCACAAGTTCTGCAGTAATATTTTTATCTGACCTCGACGGGTATGGGTTAACGCCAAGTTCAACAAGTTTCTCTAATTTTTTCTTGCGGAATTCGATTAATTCACGCTCGGTAGCGCCGAGTGTATCTGTACTCATATTCTGCTCCACAAACTACTAATTCTAAATCGACTATAACACAAAAACATTATTGAGTATAGCAAAATACGAACGGCCAGCTCATGCTCTTAAACCAGGACTTTAGAATTGAATAGAACTATAAAATATCTAATATTTTATATTTTCTTAATCCCCCAGGAGCAGAAACTTCAACAGATTCATTCTTTTTGTGTCCGAAAAGTGCTGTACCCAGAGGAGAATCAATAGAGATCCTACCGTTCAATGGATCAGATTCATCGGAACCGACTATTTCAAAATTCATTTTTTCGCCACCATTCTCAACCATGACCGTTGCACCTGCCTGAACAGTATCCGCCTTATCTTTCTTGCTGATTAGTTTGGCGTTTTTTACTTTATCTTCCATCTCCAACAGTTTTCCGTACAAATAAGCTTGCTCATTTCTGGCTTCCTGATACTCGGCATTTTCAGACAAATCACCAAAATCTTTGGCGTCTTTAATTCTCTGAGCCACATCTTTAAGCTTAACCTCTTTGATCTCTTTTATTTCCTTCTTTAACCTCTCGAGCCCTTGTGCAGTTAAAATGTTGCTCATCGTTGGTCCTTCCCAAAAAAATTGCGCCTCTTGCTTCAAGGCTGCAATCGCAACTAATTATCTTCTCTAACAAATACTAATTTAGCATAAAATAATCCACTTTGGAAGAGATGTCAATTGTTTATTTATCAAAATATACTTACCTATTGCCAAAATAATACTGTAATATCTCTTTGGCCACTGGAGCGGCAATCTCATGTCCTCCGCCACCACCTTCAACCATCACTATTACCGCGATCTCTGGATCATCATACGGTGCGTATCCCTCGAACCAAGCATGTGTTTTTTGATTATTTAAGAACTGCGCAGTTCCGGTTTTTCCCGCCGCTTTCACAGGCAAATCATTTAGATTACGGGCAGAACCCTCAGTAATGGTGAGTCGCATGCCCTCCTGTATGACTTTAATAACATCAGCAGAAATAAAATTGTCCCTTTCTATTCGAGGGCCGAATTCAGTTTGCACCTCTCCTTTTTGATTTGTTATTTTATGCACCATTTGGGGCTGTAACAGTTTACCGCCGTTAGCAATTGCGGCAGTTACCTTCAACATTTGCATTGGTGTCACAAGCAAATCGCCCTGACCAATCGAAACATGATAAGTGTCGCCTAGATACCATGGCTCCTTTTTTGCTTTTTGCTTCCATTCAGGATCCGGTAGTAGGCCGCCCGCTTCGCCCGGCAAATCAATTCCAGTTGGCTTTCCCAAACCAAACATCTCCCAATATTTTTTAATTTTTTCAATCCCCAGCCCCTTTATCTTATCGAATCCGCCACCAAGAGCATAAAAGAAAATATTATTCGATTCTGCAATAGCCCTTTCTACGTTGGTCGATTCATAGCTGTGATCCTTCCAGTCTGGGAACACATAATCGCCAATTTTAATAGCCGAAGGTGTGATGATAGAAGTAGAAGACGTAATATTGCCCTCTTCTAATCCCGCTGCAGCCATTACAATTTTCACAATAGACCCAGGAGGATATGCTCCTTTTATGGATCGATTAAACATAGGGAGGTTTTTATCATTCGATAGAGTTTTATACTGGCTGTTGCTTATTCTGCCAGCAAACAGATTCAAATCATAATCGGGAAGTGAGACCATTGCCAATATTCCGCCTGACCTGACATCCATTACCGCCGCCACGCCAGCATGAACCTGATCTTCTCCAACCGTCTTACGAGCCTCATTTATACCATTCATTAAAGATTCGGCCGCTTTTTTTTGCAAATTACTGTCTAAATATAAAGTCAGATCATTGCCAGGATCCGGCTGCCTGTTCTTATCTTCAATAAGAACCCTAATAATAGTCCCTTTAGAATCAACTTCAACTTCTTCAATGCCGTTATTTCCTTTTAAACTTGATTCATAGCTATACTCTATGCCATTTTTTCCAATTTTGTCAGACATCAGGTATTCGGGATTCTGTTCCAAATCATCAAAGGAGACTTTTCCCGTATAACCTATTACATGGCTAACTCCGGGCAGGATAGCATAATCGCGGATAGCTTCTTTGGCCATAAAAACCCCCGGCAACTCAACAATTTTCTTCTCCAGTACTAAAGCTTGATCATGGGGTATGTTTTCTTTTATGCTGACCTGATACAAGGATGTTAAATTGTTTGCCTCTGCTGTTTTTTTAATCTCTTCAATGGGTTCTCCTATAAACTCGGAAAGTTTTGAATAAACATTCGTTCTCTCTGATTCTTTTTTTGGAAGATCCGCAGGGTAGATGGCCAACGAAAAACTGGGTTTATTTCTTGCCAGCCACTGTCCATTTTTATCTGTGATGACGCCCCTCTTGGCTTCGACGACTCTAGGATGAACCCTGTTACTTTCAGCCAAACGCTCGTTAAACTTACCTTGAACAGCCTGCAATAAAAACAACTTAAAAACCAAAACGCAAAAAACCAGGACCACTAAGGATTTTGCCAACAACAACGAGAAATATGTCTTGTCGGCTTCTTGTACTTCACCGATAGAATTAGGGGTGCTTATATCAGAAAAAGTAAAATCAAAAGAAGAATTTTTCTTAACTCTTCTCCTTTTGTTGTCACCTCTTAACCTTGTGAAATTTCCGAATATATCCATATTAAAGTTTAATCTCTGGTTTCCTTATGAGTTTTTGATAGTGCTTCTGCAATAGGTAGATTAGCGACCCCGCAATCGCATTTATAAGTACGAACGACCCCATGATTGTGGCTCCGTAAGCGTCCAACTGATCGACATAAATCAATAAGAACAATTCGAAGAAAAAGGCGGCGCTAACGAAATATAAAAAAGACGAGAACACGGATGGCTCAGGCAAAAATTTTTGCCTGAAGTAGTAAAACAAGCTTGGCAATAAACAAAAATTAACCAAAATTAGCCAAACGGGTAAAGATGAAAACACAGAGAACATCACAGCGCAGAAAGTGGAGAATTCAAAAAAACGGTTATCAGCTTTAATGGCAAAAATCACAAGCACCAAATAAGTTGAGATAATTTGAGCCTCTTTTATCATTACAAAAGAAAAAAAAGATGTATCAAGAATCGTCAATGCAAACGATAAAACAAAGAGCACGACTAATTTTAATTTATTGTTCATTTTCTTATAAAAACAACCTCTAATTTTGATAAGTCAACTGCAGGTTCGACCGATATGGCCTTAAATAGGTCTGCCGACGATGACTTCAAAAGGCCGGCCCTTCCTATTAAAATCCCTTGGGAAATTTCACCCTCTAATCCTGAAGTTATTATATTGCTTCCAATTTTTAAATCGAAATCTTGAGCTATATCCTCAAGAACCAGACCGGATAAACCTCCTCTTAAAATTCCTTGAGCACGGCTATTTTGAAACATGGCCAATATCGTGGAATTCTTGCTAGTAATAAGTGTTATTTTCGAGGTTTTTGAGAATGCTTCTTTTACTTGGCCAATCAATGCCCCATTCGAAACCACAGCATCTTTCTCAGATACTCCATCATCTTTCCCCTTGTCAACGATCACATAGTCTAAAAAACTTATTGGATCGCGACCGATTATTCTAGCTGGTATCATATCGAGATCTTTATTCGCTTCTGCGAATCCGAGTTCTTTTTTTAAAAGCATGTTCTCATATTCAAGCTCTGAAATTTTACTGCTGTCCACCTGTAATTCTGTAATTTTTTTAGACAATTCCTCGTTTTGCTTTTTTATATCAGACACAGCAAAAAAGAAATGAAAAGTTCTGTTGGAACGAATTCCTGTTGAGCTTAAAAATTCTTGCATTCCTGTCGTAAAACCGAAAGCGTGGGTCCTCAACTTTTTGCTAAACATGGGAAGGAATATCAAAAGGAAGATAATAATTGAAGATAGAATGATTAAATTATTTCTTTTCATTAACCTTATTTATTAAACTCTTTTGGAAGAAGCACCTCAGACAAAAGGTCTAGATCCTCTAGTACAATGCCGGTGCCTCGCGCAACTGCAGTCAACGGGTCATCTGCAATATGTACTTGAGTTTGTGTCTCCATCGATATTAACTGGTCTAATCCCTTAAGGAGAGCGCCGCCGCCTGCAAGAACAATCCCCCTATCCATAATATCTGCAAGCAATTCAGGAGGAGTTTCCTCAAGAGTTGCTTTTACGCTTTCCACAATAGCATTCGTTGATTTCTTGATGGCTTCTCTTATTTGATCATTATTCACTATTATCTCTTTGGGCAGACCGGAAACAAGATCCCTTCCTCTCATGGGCGCCTCAAGCTTATCTTTTAAACTGATGGCACTGCCAATTTTTATTTTTATCTCCTCAGCCGTTCTTTCACCAAGCAGTAAATTAAATTTATCTCTAGCGTATTGAATAATATCATCATTCATTTCATCCCCGGCGATTCTCAAAGATCTGGAGGCGACCACTCCCCCTAAAGACATTACAGCCACTTCAGTCGTCCCTCCGCCAATATCTACGATCATGCTTCCGGAAGCATCCTGAATTGGCAGCCTTGCCCCTATAGCGGCAGCCACAGGCTCCTCAATTAAATACACCTCCCGAGCGCCGGCATTTATAGCGCCTTCTTCTACAGCCCTTCTTTCAACCTCGGTAACGCTATGCGGTATACCAATTACAACTCTTGGGCGTGGAAATAATGTGAATTTCTCACGATGTACTCTATCAAAAAAATAACGGAGCATTTGCTCTGTTATTTCAAAATCAGAAATAACCCCATCAACCAAAGGTCTAATAGCAACAATATGGGCAGGCGTTTTGCCGACCATCCTTTTCGCCTCTTGGCCGATTGCTAGGATTTCTTTCGTTCTTTTATTAACCGCAACGACAGAAGGTTCTCTGATCGCTATTCCTTGACCTTTTACATACACTAAAGTATTAGCGGTGCCCAAATCAATACCGATATCATGAGAAAATTTATTAAATAAAAAGCTTAACGGATTTTTCATCAAAAACTCCTAATTCATTGCTAGTCTAAATGAAAGTTCTGTTAAAATCAACCCAACTTTTCCAGAAGCACTGAACTCGAGCTGAAAGCTTTCGAAATCATAGCCCAAGGTTGACGAACTCAATTGTATAGATATTTCTGCTTGAGCGTATTATGTTCTTCTAAATTCTTACTAGGGTATATCTGACCTTTTACGTGAAAAAAGAAAATGTATCCATTATCTTCCGGATTCAAGGCTGCCTTAATGCTATTCAACCCCGGATTACAAATCGGGCCTGGAGGCAAGCCGGTATTTTTGTAAGTATTATAATCCGATTCAGTGGCGTAATAATCTTTTGATGTAATAGATTTCCAAAACTTGAATTCTAACAATTCCCGGTCTTGACCAGCCAACTTTTTTATCTCATTGGTATCTTTAGCATACTGAACGGTTGGATCAGCATCAAGCTTCATTTTGATATTAATCCTATTTTGATATATCCCGGCGATCGTCGCCCTATCTTCACCAGCGGTTTCTCTTTCTACTATTGAAGCCAGAATAATCTTTTCTCTGGGAACAGCCAACCCTGCTACATTTTTAGTGAAATTATCCTTCATTACCTTCGTTATGAGCTGGGCGCTCATTCCTCTCTTAAAGAAATATGTATCAGGAAACAAATAACCTTCATTCTTCTTTGCCTCAGCCAGAAACTCAGCATAATTAGTTATTCCGGCTTCATCAAGTTTTTGAGCTATTTGTTCGGACCTATATCCTTCGTAAATTGTAACTTTATAAACCTTATAGTCCTCTTTACTCAAGGCATCGAATAGTTGCTTAGGGGACATGTTTTTGGGCAACTGGTAATAGCCAGTGTAAACGCTTTTTTGCACTATTCGTGAATAAAGATCGAAAGCCAAAATTGAATCAAGCAGACCTTTTTCCTTGAGTGATTTGCCCACGCTCTCTACCGTCCCGGATTTCACTTCAACAATAACAGTTGAGACGGAATCAGAGTTAGCTTTATTTATTTGCTTGTTAAAATAAAAATATCCCGAGAACAGGCCGAGGAATATGATTAATATTATTATCAACAAAATTTTGATTTTAAAAGACACTATTCGACTCCTAGCAAACCACCCTATTTGTTTTTTAAATATTGTTCTAATATTAGTATTGCCGCCAATTCGTCAGTAGTAATATCTTTTAGACCTTTTTGGCTTTTATTTTCAATCAATATTCGCTCTGCCTCAGTAGAAGTATATTGTTCTTCTTCATACTCTACGGGTATTTTCAAGTCCGAAACTATCATCTTCGCTAATTCTCTGATCTCTACTGCCAATTGTCCTTCGTCACCACTAGATCTTATGGGCAAGCCAAGGATTATTTTGTCAATTGCATGTATTTCAACAAGCTTTGATAATTTTATAATTACATTTTTATAACCAGTATTTTCGATTACTCCGGCCGAACGAGGAATCACGCTGCCTACAGCCAAACCAATTCTCTTTTTACCATAATCAATTCCTAAATACATCACTCGCTCGCAAAACCAAAATTAACGTTGATCCTATTTTTTATGTAAGGAACCTGTCTAAAAACTGAAGGCTTCAAAATTATTTTTGCGGAATAAACTCCTTCGATACTCTCCGCTGCGATTCTTGCACTCCCAATCTTTTTACCTTTTATCTTGGTAATTATTTCATCCTTAGACAATTCGTTACCCACTTTATATTTACCAACAGCTTTCACACTCATGACACCGCTATCAATATCGCTTGAGATCAATTCTGCAACAGGATTGACTTGCTCTGGATTGATTAACATTTTGCCTTCGCCCACGATTGATTGCAAACTGCTTCCCACAACTTGGGTCAAATCTTTACTATAATAGCCTAAGATGAAAAACTTGATGCTTACCACATAATTAAAGGTGTCTGCTTCGTCTCCCTCTTTTTTATCAGAGCCAGAGGTTATTATTTCTCTTTTTATTTCGTCTTCGAATACAACTAAATTTTCGTCTTTGGCCTTATTGATAACTTCTGTCTGGAGTTTTTTAGTCTGATCCAACAAGGATTTCTCTGCGGCCGTTAAGTCACTATCCTGTATCACATTTATCTGCTTGGACAAACCTCCGGTCATGGGAGCAGAAGATTTCCCCGTTATTGCTTTCTGCTTATCTAATGACAAGCCTATCAGCGAAAAGCTTGAAGCCTCAATATTGTATGCATCGCCGCTACTTTCCGCTATTACACTTATCTCAACAGTCCCTGGCTTGATATCCAACACAGGGACAGTAGTAGCGGTAAAACCCGGAACCGAAACGTCTGCGTTGCTGATGAATATTTTCCCTAAGGAAGAAAATTTTGACCCCTTAGGTAAGACAAAGGAGTTTGTATTATAAGAATTAGAGACCGTTATTTTTCCCGTTGCTTTTGTTCCAAGGTCTTTTTTACCAGTTGCGTTGAACGTTTCAGACAATTCCTTTTGCGATTCAATAATTTTACCCGGGATTATCAATTTTTCGGCGTTAACTTCATTTGCATTTTTATCAACGGTGAACTGCTTTTCAAATTTAACATCTTCAGTCTTCATCACAACCTCTGCTTCAGCAATGGGAATAAAAACGTAGCCAACCCCCAATACTGCCACTATCAACAATGCCAAAATCGAGAAAAATACTTTTCGCTTCTTGCTCATCTTTCCCTCGAGATCTTTATTGTCTTCTTTTCTATCGAATTTATCATCTTTCTTACTCTCTGCTAGGCTAATCTTATCCGAAGAAGGCTTGCTTTTGCGAGCAATCTGATCATTATCCGGTTGTACAGGTGCTTCTTCGATGTCTTCTTCGGCAGATAGACGATCTTCTTCGATTCCCTTTCTTACAGCAGCTTTCAATTCTTTTTCTTCGTCATCTTCGTGCTCGTCCAAAGAGTTGATTTCATCATCTTCTTCCAAGTCTTCCTCAACATCAGATTCATCCTGTGATATTTTCTTGTTGTAATAATTGTTAACTTTAATCCCTTTTACTGCATAGCTTAATTCATCGGGATCTATCTCTGCTTTCTCAGCCTCAGAGGCTTTGGCGAACACAGTAAGACCGATCTGGGACGCAAGATTACGGCTTATTTTGTCAGTCGAAATAATAGATATATGCTTGCCTATTTCCTCGGCGCTTCTTTTTAGCAATTTCAAATTAACTATACTTTGAGCCAAAGTAGCACCTCTTGGTACAACTAAAGCAATAGCGTCTTTTTCATTTTTCTTCAGACGATTAATTACTGAGGTTATCTCAGCATCTGGCTCTAAATATATTACTTCATACATAATGTTATTATAACAAAATATAAAGAAAACACAAAGCGTTAAAAGAAAGCGAAGCGCACTTATAACAAGATATAAAAAACATGGAACGTTGAAAAATAATTAATTATGCTCTGAGACTGCTTGCAATCTTGTCCAGTAATCCGTCTACCAATTCAGGGTCACCCGCCAAATCAATTGCAAGATTAGCAAGACCCATAGGCGTTACGTCCTGAGCGCCAGAGAGCTTTTTCGTTTCATCTACTACATTATTTACATCCCTTGGTCCTATGTGTGCAACTTTTGGCTGTTTTGCGAAAGGTAACCTTTTCACCCAATTTTTTGTTTCAAGATATTTAGTAATATCTGGCAACAGGGAGCCGCCCCCGCAAAGCAATATTCGAGAAGGCAATAAATCAACATTCGAAAATTCTTCAAGCGCAAGTTCAACGCCCGAAAGCCAGACTTCGCAGTCATTTTTCAACGCTCTGGAAATACGCTCTTTTATTTTTGGCTTTTCGTCCAACTTTCCGTTCGAATAGTCAATTTTTAGCTTCTCAGCCTCAGCAAAGCTTAAGTCAAAAACATCAGCAATTGATTTAGTAAATACTCTGCCTCCGATTGCGAACATTCTAGTACCTTCTAGCCCACCGTTTCGGACAACGGCGATATCGGAAGTTCCGCCGCCAATATCTATAAAGATCGCTGAAAACTCGGAACTATCCTCCAAACCTACAGATTTGGCAACAGCGTACGGTTCAGCTGCTATCGATAGCAACTCGAGACCCAAACCATCGGCTATAGCCTGCAAAGCCCCCAAGTGGACAATAGGAGCAAAAGCATTGAATATTCCAACATGCACATCCCTACCTTGAAAACCAACAGGGTTTGTTACTCTGTATCCATCGATTTTTACATCAACTACAGCAGAGTTGACCAGTCTTACGTCTATCTCAGAGTGTCCTGTCTCCCAAGCCAACTCTGTTCTAACTTTTTCAAAGGATTTTTCTTGTACTTGCTCTATGATCTCTTTCAATTCCTGAACTGTAATACGCTCCTCGGTATTTTCGCGCTTATAATGAACATTCGTTGTTGTTCCTTTTACTAGCTCTCCAGCAATTCCGATAATACACTGTTTTGGAGAAACCTTAGCTTGCTCAAAAACTTTTTCTAAAGCCAATTCACAATTGTGAATAACGCCTGAAATATCTGTTACTCTACCGCCCTGCATATCAGAAAGCCTCTGCCTCTGCTTTGCGGATGCAATAACGTGCGCCTTATCTCCCACAATTTTGAAAACTAGCACTTTGACAAATTCCGTTCCAATATCAAGAGCTATGGCGTAGTTTTTAGTATTTTTTAAAAGCTTAAACATTTATTGCTGATAAAACAGCCCCTCGCTAAATTATACTTCAATTATAATACGATTCACTGCATAATTCCAGCACCCTAAAGTTCCTCTACTTTCAAAGGAGAGGCTAGATGAGGTTCAAGTGTCTTTCTCTTGCGCCTTAGTAAATCCACCCAAACCAATATTACGATCAAAATCAATACGGCAACTCCTCCCCCTATCGTCATCCGATTGAAATAATTGTACGGTTCAGGTTTCAACGGCTCAACGGGCTGAGGCGTTGGATTGAGTGTGAATTTGGTTAGTTCGATACTATCCGAACTAATACCG